>CABSMZ010000050.1 GCA_902478875.1 uncultured Collinsella sp. | reverse complement strand
GCAGCGTCAGATGTGTATAAGAGACAGGATATAGACGCGCTGTTTGATGAAGGCGCCGAAGCCGAGATCGGCTCCGGCGCCTTTACCTTTACAATGGGGACATGGAACAGATTATCTTGAACATACTCGAGGCCCTGCGTCGCGGCGAGACCGTGGACGACAAGGCGCTCGTCAAACTGATACATGCCGAGGCACGTCGTGAGGGTGCCGACAAGCGCGATCTGGCCAAGCGCCGTCTACTGCCGTTTTACCAGCGGGTAAAACGTGAGGAGCCGGCTCGGTGGGCTGCGTGGAATGTCGATGCCGATCTGGAGCGTCAACTGCTGCAGGTGCTGCGCATGAAACCGCGCCGAACGGCCTCGGGCGTGGCGACCATTACCGTCATCACCAAGCCGTGGCCGTGCTCGGGCGATTGCCTGTTTTGTCCCAACGATCTGCGCATGCCCAAAAGCTATCTGCACGCCGAGCCGGCGTGCGCCCGTGCGGAGCAAAATTGCTTTGACCCGTATCTGCAGGTGAGCGCTCGTCTGACCGCACTTTCGCAGATGGGGCATGCGACCGACAAGATCGAGCTAATCGTGCTCGGCGGTACTTGGAGCGACTACCCGCAAGGGTATCAGACGTGGTTTATGTCGGAGCTCTTTCGTGCACTCAATGATGATGCGGTGGCGGGCGTGGCGGCCAACCCCATGTTGGCGCGTCCGGGCATCAGCCGTGCCGAGGCAGGGCGTCTACTCGATGACGCTCCCGCCGATGCCTTGCCGCCGGTGGTAACAGAGCGCCGCGAGCGCTATCGGGCTGCCGGTATTGCGACCGACGAGGCCGGGCTCGCGAGCGGCGTTGCCGACGAGCAGGAGCGTGTGGATGCTGCCGTGGGCGGCTATAACCGCGCGGTGCGTCGTCTGTACGGTCCCGGTACGCCGTGGGGCGAGGTCGCCGAGTGGCAGACGGCAACGATGGAGGAGCTTGAGCGTCAGCAGCGCATCAATGAGACGGCGAAGCATCGCGTGGTGGGACTCGTTATCGAGACGCGCCCCGATGCTGTAACGCCGCAGGCCCTCACGCTCATCCGCCGCTTAGGCTGCACCAAGATTCAGATGGGCATCCAGAGCCTCGACCAGCACCTGCTCGATATCAACGAGCGTCGCATTTCGGTGGCTCAGATTGAGCGGGCGTTTTCGCTTGCGCGCCTGTTTGGCTTTAAGATCCACGCGCATTTTATGCTCAACTTGCTGGGCGCCACGCCCGAGGGGGACAAGCGCGACTACGAGCGCTTTATGACCGAAGGGGCCTTTATGCCCGACGAGGTCAAGGTCTACCCGTGTGCGCTCATTGAGGGCTCGCGTCTGGTGGGCTGCTATGAGCGCGGCGAGTGGCGTCCCTATACCGAGGAAGAACTGCTCGATGTGCTGGCCGACGACATCGTGGTGACGCCGGCGTTCTGCCGCATCAGCCGCATGATTCGCGATTTTAGCTCCGACGACATCATGGTGGGCAACAAGAAACCCAACCTGCGCCAGCTCGTTGAGAACCGCCTGGCTGCTCGGGGTGACGGTGCGACAGTGCGCGAGATTCGCTATCGCGAGATTAGCACGGCGGGCGCCGACTTGGATGAGCTATCTCTTGATGAGGAAGTGGCGTACGAGACGCCGGTGACGCACGAGCGCTTTTTGCAGTGGGTGACGCCGCAGGGCAAGATCGCGGGCTTTTTGCGTCTGTCTCTGCCCGATCGTGCTTTTGTTGCCGCGCATGCGGATGAGTTGCCGACGACACCGGACGAGGCGATGATTCGCGAGGTACACGTGTATGGCATGGCGGCGCGCGTGGGAGATCAAGGCCAGGCGGCTCAGCATCATGGGCTGGGGCGTCTGCTCGTAGAGCGTGCGTGCGAGATTGCCCGGGATGCGGGTTATGCGCGTATCAACGTGATTAGCGCGATTGGCACACGCGAGTACTATCGCCATCTTGGATTTTATGACCATGGCCTTTATCTGCAAAAGGAGCTCTAGATGAACAAGCCGAGTGTTTCTGCCGGCGTCGTTGCCGGCGTTGCCCTGGGAGCCGCGGCGCTTGGCGCAGCCGCCGTCGCTGTTCGCGCTGCCTGTTTGCAGGTCGCGCGTACCCGCAACGGGCTGGCGCGTGTGAAGCGTGTGCACGACGAGAGCGGTGACGAGGTCCGCGTGCTCGTGCAGGGCGGCGTCTACCAAAGCGCGAGTTACGTTGGTGAGCGCTGGGCGGAGCCCGTCTTTGCGTACTATCGCGCGTTTGACGACGTGTTTGAGGCCGAGGATGCGATGCGCGACGCTTATGGTCACGGCATCAACCGCATGCTTGTGCTGGGTGGCGGCGGGTTTGCCTATCCCAAGTTCGCGCTGATGTCGCACGAGGGCTTGCGCATGGACGTCATCGAGTATGACGGAGAGATTACGCGCCTGGCGCGCCGCTGGTTCTACCTAGACGAGCTGGAGCGCGCGGCGGGCGATCGCCTGCGGGTGATAACCGCTGAGGCTCGCTCGTATTTGGGTGTGACGAGCGTGGGCCATCGTCGCTACGATGTGGTCGTGAGCGATTGCTTTGGCGGTGCCGAGCCCGTACGCGAGCTGGCGACGGTTGAGGCATTGCGTTTGGTGCGGGGCAGCCTAAATGTCGGTGGCGTCTACGTTGCCAATATCGTGAGTGCAAACGAGGGGAGCGATGTGACGTTCCTGCGCGACTGTGCCGCCACGGTGCTTGAGGTGTTCGACCATGCTTGGGTGGTCCCCTGTGGCGATGCGAAGTTCGGCGGCGAGGAAAACTACCTGCTCATCGCCAGCGACGGCGACTATGTCTTTGCCGAAGCCGTGCCCTTCGACGCCGACTTCCTCGGCACCGCCCTTCACGACAAGTAAGTCTCTCCGTCCCAAAAAGACTGGTCTTAGGCGTGGTCGCGCCAGCTGAGGACGCGCTGCTTCATGCCTTCTATGTCGAGCACGCCTTCGGCAAAGCCCTTGCGCACGAGCTCTTCGGGAACAAACTCGTCGTAGCGGTCAAAGTAAGGCACCTCGCCAGGATAGACGAGCTCGATGGGATCGAAGTCTTTCTCGGCCTCGGCGGCGAGTACCTCAAAGAACGTCTCCTCGTCGGCCTTCATCTTAAACTGCATAAAGTACGGGCGTGACGGGTCGAGTCCGCGAAGGCCCAGCTCAGCTGCGCATTTGATTTTAAGCATACGCTCGAGCGCCAGAAAGGCGTAGCTTCCCAACCAGGGGAAGAGCGCCCAGGTGTCGCCGCCCAGGTTAATGAGCGGCCTAGTTCCCGCACCCGAAATCTCAGCCGTATGGCGAGCCTGCGCCAAGCGGGCCCGCGCGTTACCCATAAGATACGGATACGTGGCATGTTCGTTGAGCGCCTTGCGCATGCGCTCGAGTACGTGTGTATTGATGTCTCCGGGGCAATCGCCAAAGTATGCCGGCACACGGCCCTTGACCTGCGTGGCAAAGACGGTGTGGCGCTTCCAGTCCACTTCCTCGACAATCCAGCAGTGTCCGGCGATGGCGATGCGCTCACCGGGCGGAGGGGGGTTGACGATCGTGCCCAACTCGGCCGACTCGCTGCGAACGGTGAACTCCTCGTTTTCCTGGAACACGGCGTAGAACTTAAAGTTGTTGATGATGCGCTCGCCCGCGAGGCCCACGATGAGCCCATCGCCCTCGGTGACCTGGATGTGGTCGATCTTGATGAGGTGACGCAGCAGCACGCGATAGTCATCGGCCGAGACGCGATGGAAATAGCTGAGCGTGAGCACGCGCTGGGCAAGTTCCGCCGGCGTGAGCTCTCCGGTGCTGGCGAGGGTCGACATGGTCTGGTGATAGAGCAGACTGTAGGGGAGTCGATCGAGCTCAGGCGGCTCGACCCACTTTTCCTCGCGATAGAGTTGTACGAGCGCGATGCCCTGGAGGAGTTTCCAAGGTATCGTTTCAGGCATCATCGTGCGCGGCTCGGGCTCTTCCTCGCGCATGACAAACCACATCTCGGGCGGAAGATCGCGGCGCCCCGTGCGGCCCATTCGCTGCAAAAAGGAGCTGACGGTAAACGGCGCATCGATCTGAAACGCACGCTCCAGACGGCCGATATCGATGCCGAGTTCCAGCGTAGAGGTGGTAACGGTCGTCTGTGCCTGTTCCTCGTCGCGCATAAGCTCTTCTGCCGTCTCACGCAACGATGCCGAAAGATTGCCGTGATGGATGAGGAAACGGTCGGGCTCGTGTCGACTTTCGCAGTAGCTGCGCAGCATGGAGCATACGGCCTCCGCCTCTTCGCGCGAGTTGGCAAAGACCAGGCACTTGCGGCCGCGGGTGTGTTCGAAGATATAGCCCATGCCGGGGTCGGCGTTGTCTGGTGCTGTGTCGGTGGGGTTGAGTAATGCCTGTTCGGGTGCTCGGGGAATGTCGACTTCGCCCTCGGGGGCCGAGGAAGCGCGACTGTCCTTGGGGGCAGCCTTGCCCCGTGCCTGCTCGCGACGTTGGCGGCGTTCCTCCTGTGTGAGTTGTCCGCTATGGCGCATGTCTTGGGTGCTGACGGGCAGTGCCGCGGGTGCCGCTGCCTCAATGCGCTCGCATGCAAGCACTTCGGCCTCTTGAGGACCCATGCTCTTGAATCCCCGCTGCTGCGCCTGGGGACCCGAGTTGTAGAAGTGCTCCATGGAGATACGCCACACGCGGCGCGGTTCCTCAAAACGAGGGATAACGCAGTCGCGTCCCGTTCCCTGCGAGAGAAAGGCACCCGTGCGCTCGGGGTCGCCGATGGTAGCCGAAAGGCCAATGCGGCGGGGTTGTACGCCGGCCACGCGCGACAGGCGCTCGATAAGGCAGAGCGTCTGCCCGCCTCGATCGCCGCGCATAAGCGAATGGACCTCGTCGATGACGACGTAGCGCAGGTCGCAAAACATGCGCGGAATCGCCATGTGCTTATGGATTAAGAGCGCCTCGAGTGACTCGGGCGTAATCTGCAAGATGCCGCTCGGTTTTTTGATGAGCTTAGCCTTGTGCGACTGCGAGACATCGCCATGCCAGTGCCAGACGGGGATATCGGCCTCTTCGCAGAGGTCGTTGAGGCGGACGAACTGATCATTGATGAGCGCTTTGAGGGGGCCGATGTAGAGGGCGCCCACGCTCGCGGGCGGGTTCTCCCAAAACTCGGTCAGGATGGGAAAGAAGGCTGCCTCGGTTTTGCCGGAAGCCGTGGATGCTGTCAGGAGCACATTATCTTGCGTGTTAAAGATGGCATCAGCTGCCGCAACCTGGATAGAGCGCAAGCTCTCCCAATCGTGGGAGTAGATGAAGTCTTGGATAAACGGGGCGTAGCGGTCAAAGGCGTTCACGGGGCCTCCTTTCAAAAGCGAATCTCTCAACGCGGCGGGCAGTGGCTTGCTGCATTACTGCTTCAACGTTTGCCCAGATAGAGCCTGCCAAAATAAACCTGTCCCTTTTTGGAAGGTTAGATGGTGAATTCGGCGAAGTTACGGTCGCCGTCTGCGGTATCGGTGTCGCCTGTTGCTACTGCCGGCGCCAGCGCGTCGCCGCCGACGCTTTGCAGCAGCTCGGCTACGTTGGCGTCGGGGTTCTGGCATAGGATGTCGAGCAGCTCGATAAAGTCGCGAATGACTTCACGCGGCGTCAGATGTGTGTCGGCTCCCACACGACCGAACTCGATCTTGAGGAAGTCCACCAAGTCGTTCTCGGTCAGCGTGGGCGTCCAGCCAAAGTAGCCGGCGTGAATTTGCATGAGTTTTTCGATCAGCACCAGCAGCTCCTCGTAGGTGAGTGGCTGCAGGCGGATGATGGGCGCGAGCATGTCCTTAAGGTCCTCGCGTGCAAAGCGGCCTTGAGCGAGTCGGCTGCGCAGGGCCTCGTAGGAGAACACGCCGCGGCGGCGGTCTTCGATGGAGGTTGGCGTGCCGCCCATGATCATGCCCAGGTACTGCGCCTTGCCCTGGAGCGTGTCGTTGTACATGGTCAGGATCTTCTCGTAGTTGTACTGGCGCGTGATGGCGTTGGGAATCTTATACAGATTCACGAGCTCGTCGATGAGCACCAACATACCCTTGTAGCCGCTGCAGACCAAAAAGCGTGCAATGAGCTTAACGTAGTCGTACCAGTCGTCATCGCTGATGATGGTCGAGGAGCCCAGCTCAGCGCGTGCCTCACTCTTGGTGCGGTATTCGCCGCGAATCCATTTGGTCACGCGGCTCATAGCTTCTTCGTCGCCCTCGGATACGGCCGCGCGGTAGCGGTGGAGCATGCGGGTGAAGTCGAAGCCGTGGACCATTTCCTCGAGCGGGGCCAGTTGGGCATTGACGGCAGACTCGTCGGCGTCGGCACAGGAGGCGACCCAGCGATCGAGGATTAGGTTGAGCGCACCGCCCTCGGGGCGCGTTTTAGTCGATATGTTACGGATGAGCTCACGGTAGGTGGCAAGGCCCTGTCCCTGGCCGCCCTGCAGGCGGCGCTCGGGGGATAGGTCGGCATCGGCGACGACGAATCCCTCGCCCATGGCGTGCGTGCGGATGGTCTGGAGCAAAAAGCTCTTGCCGGCTCCGTAGCGACCGACCAGAAAGCGGAAGCTTGCGCCACCGTCGGCAATGAGACTCAGATCGGTGAGCAGGGCGCGGATCTCGACCTCGCGCCCTACGGTGATGTAAGGAAGGCCGATGCGCGGGACCACGCCGCCCTTGAGCGAGTTGAGAATGACGGCAGCGACGCGCTTGGGCACGCGGGGTGCTGCGGATGCGGTATCACTCATGGTCTAGGTATCCTCTCACGTCTGCTTCGTAGTCCTCAATAATCTGCGGCCCTGCCGCGCTAAATTCAATTACGGTGTCGCCCACCAGGTCAAAGAGCGCCTCGTTGATGGTATCGACGAGCATGTCCTCGCTCTGCCCCGATTGCACTACCGCCGATTCCGCCTGTACTGCGTTGTGCTCGAGCAGTGCGCTGAGATAGGCGTTTGCGGCAGGCGCGAGTTCGTTTGTGGCGTCAGCGGGCGCAGCAGCTGCGAACGCGGGCGTCGGCGCAAGAAGCGGTGCCACGACACCAAACTGTTCGGTGGATATGGTCGGCTCGTCGGTCAAGTCCTGCCGAATGGGTGCCACGGCCGGTTCGACAATCGCGTCGGCTACGGGCTCGGCTTCCGGTTGCCCTGAGCCCGCTGCCTCGGCTTCTGCGGATGCATCGTCCTCGCGCTCTTCGTCGATCAAAAGCGCTTCGCGCGTTTGCGCAGCGGCGCTCCGAATGTGCCCCAGCTGACTCAGATCGATATCGATCTTGACGGGCTGGTGTGCGGCGTCCCACGAAAGCCATGCCACAATCTCGTCATCGATAATCTTGGCCAGATATTTGGGGACCTTTTCTTCCTTAAGGGGATGGGCGGGGTCCAGCGCCAGGCGCAGGCGTTGGTCGCAGGCGCGCATCATTTCACCGAGCTTGCTGCTCTTTTGCCTACTACCGTGGATACGCATGCATTCCCAAAAGCCGTTTTGGCAACGGTAGATATGGATAGGATCCAGGCGGTATTCGCAGTCCTCGTGGCGCTCGGGCGCAAAGAATACGGCCGAGGCAAACATGGTGTAGGGCATGGCCGTCTCCTCCCCAAATAAACTCGCCACGATGCCGGTCTTTCGGTGCGTGTCATAGTAGCGCGCCGTACGGACATACACGGCGCATGCCACGTGGCGCAGATCGCGGTGGTGGCTGCGGTCGAGCCGCGAGTTACTTAGGTTGTACGTGGAGAGGGCGTTGATGGCGGCCATGAGTCGCTCCTCGCGCATCTCGTCGGGCGGAAGGGGGAGCGTGGGCTCGGAGGTTTTGCGACGCTTGGGGGTCTGGCCGGACGGTGCCGGTGCTGGTACAAGGTCTCGTGCCGCGCGCCGCAGCTCGATAAGGGCGTTATCGAACATGACGGTTTTAGAGTCGCGAAGCAGCTTGGGGTCGAGCCCGTGGAATACGGCGTAATCCTGCAGCCACACGCGTGCAAATCGGTCGATGCCGGGCTCGAAGGCGCGATAGACATCCCAAAAAGCCTTGATCTTGTTAAAACCGTCGAGCGGGTCATCTACGCCAATGCCGCAAATCAGCTCATAGAGATACAGAAAGGCAAAGGACGTAGACGTTTCCTCGACGGTTCCGCGGCGCACTTGGGCACGCCAGGTAAAGTAGCCGCGCAACTGCCGGTCGCTCATGGCGTTGTAGGTGGGAAAGTACGACTTAAAGGTGCCGTTGTAGGGACAGTCGTCCTCAAAGTCGGCCATCAGCAAGCCTTGGCGGTAGAAAAGCTCGGCCTCCGATAGCCAGCGGCCCGCGCCGCCCTTGGGGTCATCCTGCCAGCGCGATATCTCGCGCATCTTGCGGTATTGGTCGGGGAGGAAATTCTGCATCTGTCGGCCGGTTTTGAGAATCGGCTCGTCTGCGTAGATTTCGTTTGAGAAGCGGGCGGACTGATGGGTCCGGGCCTCGGCCATAATGCGCTCGATGAGCATCTTGATGTCCTGGTCGGCCACCGCTTCTCCTCTCCTAACGCAGCTTCGGTGACCTCATATCATAGCACAGCATCAAACAGGTGTTCGAGATACTGCTGCGTAGATAGATTTAGAACAGGAGGGCGTAGATGACGGCGATGACGACGGAGGGAAGCATATTGGCCGTGCGGAAGGTCTGAGGACGGATGAGGTTGACGCCGACGCAGAAGATGAGCATGGAGCCTACGAGCGAAAGGCTGTTGAGGGCTGCTGTGGTCATGATGGGGGAGAGCGCGCCGGCAAACAGCGTAATCGTCCCCTGGAACACGGCGACGGGCAGGGCGGAGAAAATACAGCCGCGTCCAAGCGAGGCCGTCATGGTGCAGACGATGATGCAGTCCAGCGCTCCCTTGAGGGCGAGCGTGGACCAGTCGCCGAGCAGGCCGTCTTGGATTGATCCCACGATAGCCATGGCACCGATGCAGACGGTGAGTGAAGTCGAGACAAAAGCGTTGGTGAACTCGTTATCGCCCTCACTGCCAGTCTTGCGCTTGAGCCATTCGCCAAGGTTCTCGATGGCGGCTTCCAAGTTGACGGCCTCGCCGATGAGCGAGCCGAGGGCGAACGAGACGATGAGCATGGTGGTACCGGTGGTCGCTAGTGCCTTTCCATCGATGATGAGCATCTTTTGCATGGTGCCGCCAAGGCCGATAAACAGGACGCACAGCCCCGATGCTTTCATGAGCGTGTCTTGGATGCGCGGTGTAATGAAGCGACCGCCCGCTAATCCCAAAAGACCGCCCGCAATCAAAAGCACAACGTTGATGATTGTTCCCAAGCCCGGCATGAGCCCTCCCGTATTGATGCCAACGTGGCAATCGTAGCAGAGTGGAATGCGAGGTACATCGCGACTCATCTAATACGTTATATAAGTGGCATTAGCAACGACGCGCAGCATTTAAGCCTCAGGTGCTTGTCGGGACATAGGGATAGTATTCAAAGCGCAGTGTCATAAGCCGCTGTGGGGATTCAATAGCCGCGGCAATGATATTGGCATCGCGGGCACGATCAAACCCTTCGAGTTCGATCTGATACGAGACGTCTTGCATAATGTCCAGACGTCGCCAGGCTAGGAGTGTGTCACCATCGAATTCCAAGGTCTTGCCTCCGTCTGGAGCAACGGCGTATAAACGCAGCTTGGCGGTGGTTGCAGGGTCGACAACCGTGACCTTTTTAATTTCGTTTCGAGTATTCTTGGCGCCCAACAAGGTGAGCAGTGTTGGGGCCACGACCTCGCCCGATGGCAAAAAGACGACTTCGATGGATTCAGGAAATGCGATGATAGCCGACTTGCGAACGGGCTGATTGGCGGCGGCAACTTCGATGTTCGCAGCGTCGATGACCTCCGTGTGGTCGAGCGCGGCAAGCACGCAGCAGTTACCTTCATCGATCTCTTGAGGATCAGCAAGCCCCAGACTGTCCGCGAGCTCGGGATCGTTTAGATCGGTAGCGGGCTCATTCGGTGCTTCGAAAGAAGCTGGGACGCTGTTTGTCGGCGACGGCGTGTCGCCCGCACCTGCTTCTTTGTCCGCACTCTCTTCTTGTATGGTTGCGTTGATGGGTTCGTCGTTTGGGGGGAGCGTCTTGGCGTCAAGCGCGGAGGGGAGAATTCCGATGGCTCCGGATCCGTTCCACTCCATTTCGAGAAGCGCCGGGTCGGCAAGAATGCGTTGCCTGCTTTGCGCGTGGGAATCGATTTCAATAGGGCCTGCCTCTATCCCTCGTGTAAGGCTGAGTGATCCGGCTGGCTTCTCGAAATGAGCGTCTGAGTCTTTGGTACTGACGGCGTAGAACAGCAGGGACGCTTCTCCCGCCGCGATGGCATCGGTGCCGGCTTTGGTCAGCCGCAACGATGCCGTGAATGAGAGGGTGGGCTGCGCATCGTCTGCATTCGCGGCGGCGCAGCCCAGACATATACCGCCTCCTTTCTCGAAAAACGCACCGTCGAAGGCGACCTTCGCTCCGTTCGCCGAGTCATCGACCGAAGCGATGTCGATGCGCAGCTCTAAATTGCATGGATCGCCATCTGCATCGAGCACAACCGAGCGCCATGTGCAGACGGCGCACCCCGCCTGGGAGCCGTTTGCCTTGTTCGAACGATTGATATCCACGACTATCGAGCCGTCCGTATTACGACGAAGGCATCCCGAGGTCGAGATTGCGGCCTGTGCGATCGAAAAACGCTTGCACGCAATGGCGCTCGACGGATTTGGTGCGGAACTTAGGGCTGCTGGTAAGGAGTCTGCCATGACGGGA
>CABSMZ010000049.1 GCA_902478875.1 uncultured Collinsella sp. | reverse complement strand
ATGGGGGCGATAATGCCGGCGGGGACTTGGTTGTGCGAGCCATCCGAGCCCACGACATCCACCATACGGTTGAACGACTGCACGATGCCATGTTCGATAACGTAGCGTGTGGCAAGCGTGTGGATGGGAGAATCTGGCAGTAGTTTTTCCTCAAACTCGCCCGCGCAGGCCAACACGTTGCCCTCGTCGGTGATGACCACCGTCATGGCGCGCGTCTCGGGCAAAATGCGCCGGCACACCAAACGCGCCGACTCCTGCGTCAGACCGCCCTTAATGTCCTCGAGCATGGCCGAGGCCACCGAGAGCGTCTCCTCGGTGTACTGGGAGCGCACCGAATCGGGATTGAGCGTCAAAAAGATAAAGATGCACAGAAAGATGCACAGCAGCGCGCAGGCAATCACCGTGGCGATCGGCTCGATACCGGTCACCAAGGCAAAAATAAAGTACACCAGCACGCAAATGGCGCAGGCAACGGCAATGATGCGAAAGATTGATATTGAACTATCGCGCTGGGCGCGGCGGTCGATCATTCGGCCCCCTCCAGGATACTGATCAGTTGTGCGTCACGCCAAAGCCCGTCCATGATCTTGGGCCAAAAGCTCTGGAAACGCAGGTAGCTTGCGGCGTTTTGGCGCGCGTAGGTCTTGGCCTCGTCAATACCGTGGCGCCAGATGCGCAGGTAGCCCTCATGCTCGCGGGTAAACACGCTGCGGACCATAGCGGTCTTGCGCACGCGGTCGTCGAGCTCGCGCGAAATCCACGGGCCCGGGTAGGGCATGAGTGATGCCGCCGTAACGGGAATGAGCTCCTTTTGATGCGCGGCGAATGTCAACTTGGCCCGTTCGTAGTACCAACGGTATACATCCTGCATAAAGCGCGGTGAGCGCTTTTCGGACTCCGGAGGCAGATGGCGCACGGTCCACTCGTTATCGAACCACACGTCGTAGCCAAACATGCGCATGTTAAAGAGGTAATCCAAGTCCTCGCCGCGGGTGATAAACGGGTCAAAGGCCACACGCGTAAAGGCGCGGGCGTGCAGGGCCATCAGGCCGCCGCACACGTAGTTGGAGCGCGAGATGCGGGTGCCCGAGAGCGCCTTTTTCATCCAACGGTTGAACTCGATGCGCTTGGTCCACCAACGATGGCAGATGCCCGCCTTGTCCGTGGGAGCCAGCGGCGAGCCGTCGCGATCGTAGAAATAGCCGCTCTTGACCAAGATCGGCAAGCCCTGACGCGTCTGCTGCCCCAACGCATAGGTCGCGCGCTTCATAAAGTCGGCGTCGATGACAGTCTCATCGTCATCCAAAAAGATAACCGCGTCATGCCCCAGCACAGCGGCACAGGCTAGCCCCATGTTGCGGATGGCACCGTAGCCTCGCAGGCTCACGCACTCGCCCGAACCCTTGGGCGCGATCTGAGCAACCCGGTCTGCAATGCGCGAGGCCTGGGTGTTGGTGACAACGGTGACCTTGAGCGTGGGATGCGCGTCGACAATCTCGTGCACGCGCAGCGACACATCGGCTGTGGCAGAAACGGGACAGACCACCAAAAGGATGATGCGCGGGATGTCACGTACCTGCTCAAGCGAGGCCAGACAGCGGTCGAGTTCGGGATTGTCGGCGTTGAGTCGCGTCGAATGGTCATAAGTGCCAGGGGCGTTTGCGCAAGCGTCATCGCCCGCCCAATACGTTGGAATCACGACTGTGGCGTTCATGCCTTACCCTCCCTGCAACACAAAAACGGGACGCCGCCAAACACAGGCGACGCCCCGCGACCTAGCTGATTCCATCATACCCACTTGGGCAAATCATTGCTCGCAAGTCGCAATGTTTATTGCGGATAACCCCAAAAGAGTACCGTGGACAGGCACAATAGCCGCTCGCTCCTATGCGGCATGCTCTGCCGCCCGAGTCATGCGGGACAGGCGGACCAGCAGCATAAAGCCAACGATCAGCAGCACGCCAATGGAAAGGACGCCCAGCGACGGGTTGCCGGTCAGCGAGGTGACGACCGACACCAGGAAGGTGCCCATAACGCTTGCATAACGACCAAAGATGTCAAAGAAGCCGTAGTACTCGTTGGACTTTTCCTTGGGGATAATGCGGCCAAAGTAGCTACGGCTGAGCGCCTGCACGCCGCCCTGGAACAGGCCGACCATAATGGCAAGCACCCAAAACTCAAAGGCGGTCTTTAGGAAGAACGCGGCGAACAGCACAATGCCCATATAGGCGGCGACTGCCACCAAGATCATGTTGAGCGTGCCCACGCGGCCGGCGAGCTTGCCGTAGATGATGGCGGACGGAAAGGCCACGAACTGCGTAACGAGCAGCGCCAGGACCAACTGGGTCGAATCGATGCCCAAGGCCGATCCGTAGCTGGTTGCCATGGAAATGACCGTGTGCACACCGTCGATATAGAAGAAGAACGCGATCATGTAGACCAGCACGGTCTTGTTGTGGGCGATCTCGCGCATGGTGTGTCCGACCTCGGAGAACACACCGCCCACGATGTGGCCGATAGTGTCCTCGGGACCGCGCTCGCGACCGTACTTTTGCTTATAGGTGCGAATGAGCGGCAGGGTAAAGACGAGCCACCAGGCACCAGTGATGATAAACGACAGACGCGTTGCCAGCATGGTAGGGACGCCAAGAGCGGGGCCACCCATGATGAGCGCCAGGCAGATGACGAACGGCACGGTGGAACCGATGTAGCCCCAGGCATAGCCCGAGCTGGACACGGCGTCCATGCGCTCGTCGGTGGTAATGTCGGGCAGCATGGCGTCGTAGAACGTCATAGAAGAGTTAAGGCCGATGGTGCACAGCACGTACACGGTCAAAAATGCCATGGCGGACATTGGGATAGCCTGCGCCAGGCAAAGCACCAGGCCCGTGAGGAAGAAGCCCAAGAAGAACTTGATCTTGTTGCCGGCGTAGTCGGCAAGCGCGCCCAGAATGGGCATGAGCATGGCGATGACCAGCGAGGCGATCGTCTGCGCATTGCCCCAGGCGACCACCAGGTCGGCCGAAGAAGCGCCGGTATTGATGGCGTTAAAGTAAATGGGCACCACCGAGGTATTGAGCAGCACGAGGGCCGAATTGCCCACATCATACATAACCCAGTTACGCTCGAGCTTGGTGTATTTCATGGACAGGGACCCTTCGTATTCGCCCGATATGCAGTTAGTTCATCGTACCCCAATTGTCCAGAACCGCCGGTAAGGATTCGGCAAAGGGGCACGCACGGGCCCTATTCCTCGCGGTCGAACTCCTCATCGGCTTCGAGCACGCGACCGCTGTAGTTGACGTGACTGGTCACGGCATCCATGTCACCAGTCTCGATGAAACGTGCGACCGTGCACTCGTAATCGACCAGCGCGCGATTAAAGACCTCGGGGAAACTCTCGTTCGAGACCTCGTCGGTAAAGGGATTCTTCCATGTCAGATGGCCCAGGTTACCGGTGCGCTCGGGCAGCTCCGTCGTCACGCGATGGGCAAGGCCGTCGAGCAGCGAGTAGTCGTGCACCAAGCCCTCAACCAGCGAGATCGCGCGCGTCTTTGCGGAGCCGGCCGGCTCAATCGCGCGGTAAAGTCGCTGCATACTGGCAACGGCAGCACCGTACTCCCCCGCCGGAATGTCAATGCCGTACACGCGTCCGGCAACATAGCTCATCAGCACGCCGGCCACGCGATTGATGCGATCGGTGGTGACGATCTCGCCCGCCGGCGGGTAATCGTCGACCGTAGCGCCGGCGCGTTTAAGCTGCAGCATCAGTACATCCAGGTCGCTCTCGATCACGGCATGGACCTGACTGCTCGAATCCTCAAGCTCTGAATCGGACTCGACAATGCCAAACTGCTGCTCATAGACAAAGGGATGGGCGTTGCGGTCGAGCACGTAATGAGACAGCAGGCCCAGCGCAAAGGCGCGACCCAAGCTGGCGTCGCGCGGCAGCAGATGCGACACGCCGTCGCGCAGGCACGCGAACTGGCGAGACATGCGCGACCGATGCATGACCTGCGCCAGCAGCGTGCAGTCGGAAACACGCGGTGTCAGAATGTGAAAGAAAAACGGGTCGGGGCCTTGGTTGCCCAAGATAAAGGCAATGCGCTCTTCATCGGACGTGATGACGCCCTGCGGAAGACGGTCGATGCTTTCCTCGCCAAACAGATGATGGGTGATAAGCGCGGGCATAATGATCCTTTCGATTTCATTCGATGCCACCCATTATGCCCACCGCGCGCCCATGCCAAACCTGCGATGGTAAACGACGGCACGCAAGCCTCTTACGCAAGCCCCAGGCGCGACTTGACCTCGGCGGCACGACGACGGGACACCGGCACCGTCGAGCTCGCGCGGTCAAGCCTGAGCTCCATCAACCCCGTGGAGCCAATCTCAACATTGTGCACGTCTTCCAAATTGACCAGATAGCTGCGATGAACGCGAATGAAGCCCTCGGAGCCCAAGCGACGCTCGAGCGAAGAGATCGACTCATTGATCAGGTACGTTCCCTCGGCGCAGATGGCGTTGCAAAAATCGGCGCGCGCCTCAAAGTAGCAGACGTCTGCGGCGGGAATGAACACCTTTTTGCCCCCGCGGTCCACCGTCAGACGCAAAGGCTGGCGCGGAGCGTGGATAACACGGCGTACACCCAAGGCTGCCTCGATCTTGTCGAGTGCCTTTGACAGACGTGCGTCCTCGACCGGCTTGACGACATAGTCGACCGCATCGAGGTTATACGCATCGGCGGCAAACTCGGCAAACGCCGTCACAAACACAACCACCGGCGGCGTCTTTAGGTTCTGCAGCGTCTCGGCAAGCTCAATTCCCGAGCGACCGGGCATGGTAATGTCTAAAAACAGCACGTCGGGCTTGTTCGACAGAATCGACTCCACGGCTTCGGTGACATTGCCCGCCTCGGCAATCTGGCCCACACGTGTATCTTTTTCCAACAGATAGCGTAGCTCAGCCCTAATGGGAGGCTCGTCATCAACCACCAAGATGTTCCAGCCTTCGGACATATGTGCTTCCCCTCTTTTTCTCTCAATCCAACCGCGTGCTACGCCGTCAACGGCGCCGGCTCATGCGGCTCGCCGTTCAGCTCGACGATGACCTGCGTTCCCACGCCCTCCTGGGACTTCACGCGCATGCCGGAATCTTCTCCGTAAAAGAAATGGATGCGCTGAAGTACGTTAAAGAGCGCCAGGCCGCAACCTCGCTTGACGGAGCCGTCGGCGGTAATGCTCTCGGGCTCCTCTCGGCGATGTTGCTCAAACAGATGCGCGCAGACCTCTTCGCTCATACCGATGCCATCGTCCTCGACGATGATCTCCAAACCGTCATCGGTCTCGAAAGCCCTGACATGAATAGAAAGCGGCTCGGTCTCGCGCTGCGCGTGCTTGATGCAGTTTTCGAGCAACGGCTGCAAGATAAACGGCGGCACCATGCAATCGCGCACCTCAAAGTCGATATCGACCGAGACGCGCAAACGGCCGTCGCCATACCGGGCCTGCATAAGATTGATATAACGAGTACCCTGTTCCACCTCGTGCTCGAGCGTGGTGAGCGTATCGGAATCAGAAAGCGTCTGACGATAGTAGTTGGAGAAGTCGATCAGCAGCGACCTGGCCTTGTCCGGCTCGGTACGCACGAGCGACACGATCGTGCTAATGGTGTTAAACAGAAAATGAGGATCGACCTGCGATTGCAAGGCGCGCAGCTCCACGCGGGCCGTAAGCTCGTCCTGGCGCTCGAGCTCAAAGCTCGCAAGCTGCGTGGAAATGAGGTCGGCAAAGCCCGAGGCAAGCGCCGTCTGGCGCATATCGATGCTGCTCAGACGGGGATAATACAGCTCGAGCGTGCCCACGCAATGCCCGCGCACGGTAAGCGGTGCGACAATACCGGCGCGCAGGCGCGGAAAGTAGCCACCCGTCTCGGTCGAGGCATCGCGCGAGAACACGCTTTGCTCACCGCTGTTGATCACGTTGAGCGTAGTCCGCAGTACCACCGGGGTGCCCGCGGGGCATTTTGCCGAGTCCTCGCCCCAGCTCGCCAGCACCTGCTTGCCGTCGGTAAAGCAGATGGCAGAGGCGATAGTTTCGGACAGGATGATCTTAGAGGCGCCCAGGGCAGCTTCGGGCGTAAGGCCGCGCGACGTGTAGGCGAATATTTTTGAAGCGATGGCGTGCGTGCGGTCGGTTGCGCTCGATGTGAGGTCGTCGGGAACGACAAAGACGTACGAGAAGAAGAAGCACAGCATGACCAAGCCGGCAATGACAACAACGGCCGGAACGGGATTGGGATTATCGGTTAGATCCCAGATGAGCAGCAGGATAAGCAGCGGAACGACAATACCGAGCAAGATGGCTTGAACCACATGCTGAGCGGTACGAAAGACCTTGGTAGAGTTGTAGCTCTTGCCCAGAATCAGCCTATTGAGATCCACCGTCATCTCCTTCTTACTGACGCACCCCATAGCAATAAAGAGGGCCGCAAGCGACCCTCTCCATTGCATTATGCAATCAAATACTGTGTTTTACATCAAGCCATCGATGAACGGTAGCTTAAGCGCTGTACTTGTTTGCCTCGCCGAAGGTGCCGGCCTCGACAATCCAGCCGTCCTTCATGATGACGTCCATGTTGTCGGTGTTGAGCACGTGGATGTCGGCGGCGACGTCACCGTTGACGACCAGCAGGTCGGCGCACTTGCCGGCCTCGATGGAACCGGTCTCGTCCTCGATGTGGCACATCTTGGCACCGTTGAGAGTGGCACAGGTGATGGTCTCGACCGGGGTGAAGCCGATCTTGTCGACGAACTCGTACATCTCCTCGATGGAGCAGGTGCCGTACGGGGTGACGAAGGAGAAGGAGTCGGAGCCGATCGTCATGACGACGCCGCGCTTCTTGGCCTCGCGCAGGCAGTCGTAGTTGCGCTGCAGCTCCTTCTCGACCAGGGTGCCCTCGTACTTGTCGTGCAGCTCGGGGACGTAGACGGGCGGATAGGTGGCGTACCAGGTGGGCAGGAAGGCGATCGTCGGGGTGAAGAAGGTGTCCTGCTCGGCCATGAGGTCCATGGTACGCTCATCGATATCGAAGCCGTGAATCAGCTGCTCGCAGCCAAAGCGAACGGAATCGTAGGCAGCGGCGTGGTTGTTGTAGCAGTGGCTCCACACGGGGATGCCGACCATCTTGGCCTCTTCGACCACGGCCTGAATCTCCTCGGAGCAGTAGTGCTGGTCGCGGCCGGAGTCCCAGCGCCAGATGCCGCCACCGGTAGCCCAGATCTTGATGGCATCGGGGTTCTCGCGCAGGCGACGACGGACGGCCTTGCGCAGATCCCAAGGACCGTCGACCTGATCGCCCCAGGGGTGCGATTCCTTGTTGAGCTCCTGGCTGCAGTGGTGGGAGTCGCCGTGGCCGGCAACGCGGCAGAAGCCAAGGCCGGTGGCCAGAACGCGCGGGCCCTTGAAGACGCCCTTGTCGATGCAGTCACGGATCTGGATACCAAAGCGGCCGATCTCGCAGACGGTGGTGAGGCCGTGGGTGAGGCAGTCGTAGGCCTGCTTGACGGCGACGGCCTGCTTCTCGAGGAGCGGCTGCATGACCCAGTCGGTGTCATCGTCGGTCAAGTTGCCCGAGAAGTGCAGGTGGGTGTCGATCAGGCCGGGAAGGACGGTCTTGCCGGCGGCGTCGATGACCTCAACGCCCTCGGGAAGGTCCTGCATGGCGCCGGCGTACTCGATCTTGCCGTTGTCGTCGACGAGAACGAGGGAGTTCTCGACCGGCTCGGCACCGGTACCGTCGATGAGCTTGCCGCCAACGATTGCATACTTAGTGGACATGGTTCCTCCTTATGGATCCATATATGTGGGCGAGGCCGTGTTGGGTCGCGGCCTCACAAAGCTACCCAAGTGATGCCGGGTTCGGTGCGCGGAAGAGAGGGTCCCGCGCACCTGGTCCGCCCCGGCTCGGCGTTACTTTTTGCGGGAATTGGTGAAAGCCATGAGGGCCAGGCCAATAGCCAACCAGCCGATCACGATGCTCCACTCCACCATGTTGAGGGAGGCGGGAGAGAACGGGATCACGAGCAGGCCGATGATGATGGCACAGGCAGCGATAGCGAGGCCGATGCCAAACTTGCCGCCGGGCACCTCGTAGGGACGAGGCAGGTCGGGCTCGGTGAAGCGCATGCGCAGGCAAGCGAGGGCGACCATGCCGCAGGAGAAGATGAAGGCGAGAGCCGACACGTTGGTCAGAGGGATGAGCATGTTCTTGCCCAGGAACGGACCGACGACGGTGATGACGCCCAGAACGACACAGGCAAGCTTGGGAGCGCCGGACTTGGGGTCGACCTCGGCGAACTGCTCGGGCAGCTGGCCCTTGCGGCCCATGGCGAGCATGATGCGGCTCGTGGCGCCGTAGAAGGAGTTCATCGGGCCCATGGGTCCAAGCGTGGCGATGACGAGCATGGCCAGGTACAGGAGCATGTTGATGCCCTTGAGGCAGGCGAGCGCGGGAACCGGGCTCTTAACGAACTCATGCCAGTCGAGGATGGTGCCGAACGAGTAGATGCAGACCATGTAGAAGCCGCCGGCGGCCAGCAGGGCCAGGGAGATGATCTTGCCGAACTTGTTCCAGTTGAGGCCCTCGGCTGCTTCCTCAGCCTGCTGAGGAATGGTGTCAAAGCCGGCGTAAAAGAACGGGGTCAGAACCAGGACCGACACGATACCGGCGAACAGGCTGGTGCCCTCGGTGGCGGCCTTACCGCCGCCAGCGCCGGCGACCTGGGAGAACACGGGCATGGCGTTGTTCGGCGAGCCGGTGAACAGCGAGACGCCCATGGCGAGCAGCATGCCGCAGAGCAGGGCCTTGGTCAGGAAGGCCTGGAGCTTGGCGGCCGAGCTGGCGCCGCGGAAATTGAGGAAGATGACGTAGACTGCAAAGCCGAGCGCGATCAGCGTCGGGAACAGGTAAACGTCAGCGCCCAGGATGGTGTAGAGCTTGACGGCGCGCAGCCACTCAAGGCCGGGCAGGCTGCCGAACATTTCGGACACGAGGGTCGAGATGGCGATGGCCTCCCACGGGCACAGGATGCCGTTGCCCAGGGCCAAAAGCCATCCGGTGATGTAGCTCAGCGTACGGCCAAAGCTACGATCGACATACTCGACAATGCCGCCCGAGATGGGGATAGCAGCCGTGAGCTCACCGAAAACAGCTCCGACGGGCACGAGGAAGATTGCACCCAAGAGGAATGCGATCATAGCGGGGACGGGACCGCCGCCCACGACCATCCAGTCGCCGACCTGCAGAACCCAACCGGTACCGATGATGGCACCGAAGCCGATGGTGAAGAAGTTCCAGAGCGAAAGCGTTTTCTTCATGCCGCCGTTATCCTCGACTGCAACTTCTGCGTTCTTGTCCGCCATTGTTCCCCTCCTTTCCTGTTTGACGCCCTTGGCGTCACCCCTTGCGCGGTCCGTTTTGCCGCGCGCTTTTATTCCATGGCTTTAAGATACGGCCTTGGCGCAGCAGCGCCGCTCGCAGCTCGACCGAAGGCAGAATTGCAAAACGAGCGGCACCGTTTTTGGGACGAACGGCGGGAGACGTCATTCGTCTTGGACGCTTTCATCTTGTCTGCTTTTGAATACCTGTTGCCGTGACGCTTGGCGCGCGGCGCGGCAACGTTCATACCATTTGTCAGGCTTTTGGCGCACATACCCATGTGTCGTGCATCTTTTTATGTAGGATAGACAAGTTACACATGAGGCAAGGTGATTCGAATGGCATACGGATACAATGACGGCGACCAACGGCCACAAAGCGTGCGCCTTGCCGGCCGCACCACGCCAACGCCCAGAAGCACCTCCGACAACGACAGCCCGCAGCGCCCCCAAGAGCAGCCCGGGGCTTCTTCGCGGCAACAAAGCCGTACCGTGCAGCAGTCAGACCGCGTGAGTACGAGCACACGCCAACGCCAGACCGACACATCGCAGCCACGCCGCTACGATCGCCGTAAGACCGACTACTACGTCAAGCGCTCCTTTTCGCGACCTCAACGCGATCGCGGCAATTCCGCCCCTCACCCTGCGTCGCACGCCACAAGTCACGCGCTTCCGGCCCGCCGCCTACGCCTTACGCTTTGCTCCATCGCCGCCTGCCTCGTCTTTGTGTTTTTGGGATCCTGTATCTCCCACGGATCAGCCGGTCTTGAGCCCACTGCCGAGGACAAGCTGCTTAAAGCTCCCGTCGCGCCCGGTTACTCCTTTGCGTTCTCGACCCCACGCTCGCAATGGCAGGCCGGCACCATGCCCCACATCTACCAAATTGACCCCGCATGGTCGGAGCTGCCCTATGCCGGCGGCACTATTCGCGAAAACGCTTGCGGTCCCACCTGCCTCACCATGGTCTATATCTTTAAGACCGGCCATACCGATAAGACGCCGGTCGATATATGCGCACTGGCCGAAGCCGGCAACTACGCCCCCACCGGTGCCACCGAGTGGTCGTTTATGACGGGCGGTGCATGGCAGCTGGGGCTCAACGGAACACAGCTCTATAACGATCGAGAATCGATTACCCAAGCACTTCGCTCGGGTGCGCCCGTCATCGCCGCAGTGCGCCCCGGTACGTTTACCAACGTAGGCCACTACATCGTGCTCTACGGCATCGACGATGCCAACCAGGTTGGCGTCTACGACCCCAACTCGGCCAGCCGCAGCGCCCGCCGCTGGGGCGTCGTAGAGGTCCTCAACGAAGTCGAAGCCATGTGGGCCTACTACTAGTCATTGGGGACAGACTTAAATGAGTGGTCATTGGGGGCGCTCTTGTTTGACTAGTCATTTAAGAACGTCCATTACAGTCGAAATTGTCAGCCCGGGACCGTCTCGGGCTACGATTGAGGCGCGCCCAGAACGGGCCGCCGACCGGGCGCCCGCGC
>CABSMZ010000048.1 GCA_902478875.1 uncultured Collinsella sp. | reverse complement strand
ACCGCAGGAAGCTTGGATACGCCTAGGCGCGGTCCAAGAAATCGTCCGCACCCCCATTTGCGGCCGATTGGCCAAAAACAGCCCCTATTTCACCGCTACTGATAGGGGTGCCCCGTTCGTTGCTGCGACCCCCGGTTCTCCTCGTTGCTGGATTTCGCTCAAAAACTCAGCGGCGACTTCGTTGCTTTTGAAACGGATACTGCAGTCTTCTTTCTTGGGGAATGCCAGCAACGGGATAGTCCCGTACCAGACAGTTTCCTCGTCAATCACGGCCGCGCACAGCCGCCCTTTGGCCTTGACGGAATAGTCGACGTTCATCTCAGCAAAAATCGCTTTCGCGTCATCGCGCGGAGTTGAGGCAACATAAATCTCAAGGGTAATCCCACGGGCGGCTGCGCCTGCGAGTGTGGCGGTGAGTTTCGTGAGGCATGCGGCGGATGCGTAGGATGCGGCTATGAAGGCGCTCTTTGTGGCACCGGTGATGTCTTTAATAAATGCCTCAATAGCGTTTGCCGGCTCTATGAGAATGTTGTAATCGGGTTGCTCACTGTCCTCTGCTGAATAAATTTCGTACCCCAGCTTGGCGTACGTCTTGAGTCTCTTCTGGTACATGCGGGCGAGCATGGGTATCGACAGGTCAATGTAGTCGAATATCTCAACCTGTTGCTTGCCCTCGTGGCTTCTATGCAGTCTGCCCACCTGCTGCGTTACGCTGCCGTCCCAAGATATCGGCGTGGCAATGAATAGGGTGTCAAGGTAGGACAGATCGAAGCCCTCGCTCAGAAGGCTTTCGGTGGCGACGATGATTCGATGTTCATGCTCCAAGCCGGGAAGACTGTTCAGTATCGCTTTTCTTTCTTTGGCGCCGATTTCTCCGGTTAAGAGTATGGGCTCGTGTCTGCGATCATTAAGCAACCTGAACAGTTCCTCAGCATGCTTTTTCCTTTTGGATAGTATGAGCGGATGCCGACCGTTTGACGCTGCTTCGAGGGCGTCATCGACAATCAATTCGTTTCTTGTCGCATGTGCACACAGCAGATCGAGAATCTGATTGAAGCTTGCATCCGGCTCGTAGGCGGATAGTCGAATGCCGGTAAATCTCGGTCGCACGATGCGCTGGATGCCCTGCTGAATTGCCTGCGTTTTTGGATCGATGACATAGCGAAGCGGGCCGCAGAGCATCGAGAGCGCCCGCGTGAGTCCGTCGGAGCGCTCGGGTGTCGCGGAGAGGCCATATACATATTTGGCTGGAGCGGACTTGAGGACGAGCTCGAGCTGTGGCGCGGCAGCATGGTGGCATTCGTCGCAGATAATGAGGCCGTAATTACGAACAAGGTCCTTAACTATCGGCTCCCCGGTTTGGGAGTCTTTGCCAGATAGCGACTGAAAGGAAGCAACGTCAATAAGGCCGCTGACGGCGGTTTTGCCCCCTCCGATTTGCCCAATAAGGGGAGGTTGCTTTTTGCTGATTCGTCCTTTTGGCGTTCGGACCGGCTCTCTGGTGTCCGTAATGTCGAGAAATCGTTCGAGCTGCGATTTCCATTGGGTTATGAGCGCAGTCTTTGGAACAATGACGAGCGCCGTAAGACCAACGGCGGCAATAAGATAAGCTCCGATGACGGTTTTACCGAAGCCCGTTGGTGCAGACATGATTCCGTCTTCGTATTTAAGCATCTGGTCGGCGGCAATTTGCTGTTCGGGATGAAGGGTCCCTTTGAATGCCATCTCAATTGGATTGCCCGTGCTGCGTTCGTCTGAATAATCGGCAGTAACGCGGGCTTCTTGAATCAACTGGTCAAGTTGGGCTTTGCAGCCTCTAGGAATCGCGACGCGGCCATCTCTAAGTTCGCTGAGGTCTATGAGTCGCGGTTTGCCGAATATTGATTGATGCATAGATTGCGCGCGGAAGAACTCCGGGTTGGCAAATGTCGCAAGTCTGCGGACTTCCATTTGGGCTGCCGGGCTCAGAGACTTTTCGGGGATGTAGAGCATATCGGCTTGTGTGACGGGCAGGTTCGATGGGAAGTCTCGTGGCGTGAGCGGGAGCCGCTTTCGTGGCTTTTGGACATTGCGCCTGGTTTTGTTTGTCGCTGCAGCTGTTGCTATTCCAAGCGGTTTGTTTTCGGTGCCCTCGATCAGACGATCCACCGTCGCACGCGAGATTAGTTGGATTTGCGAAAGGTAAAGCCATTGGTCGGGAAAGGGCTCGAACCGTTCGTCAACAAATACGCTGTTTCCTTCCCGCTGCGCTTTTCCCTGAAAGGGCAGCGCAACGAGATTTCCAAAGCCGCCCTCAGGAATGGTGGACTGCGCGGGTATCATTCGGTCAAAGGCTTCGAAGGTGATTGTCTTGTTGAGTGCCGCTGCTTCGGCGATAAGGCAGCTGCCGAAATCTCGTGCTGTCTTTGCGTTCATAGGTTCTAGGAAGAAAAACCAGATATGCGCGCCGTTACCCGACCTTGATCGCTCGACCGCAGCGTTAATTCCATGGTTTCTTACGACAAGCCTGATAGCATTTGTCGCTTCTTTCCAATCGGCTTTGTCAAAATCAATGACAAGGACATTTGTGTTGCAGTTTTTGTCGAGAACATATTGCCCTATGACGTCCCGGAGCCTGTCGTCGCTGCCTTTGAAATGGGCGATAATGGCGGCATCGTTCAGCTCCAGGAATGTGCGGCTGCGACATTCTGCGCATTTAATTCTCTGATGGCTTGCTTTGGGACAAATGCCTGGCTTCCATTCATTTGCACAGGCAGGTGTATAGCCGATGCCCCCGTCTTTTCTGCGATACCCGTGAGCGTGCACATCTTTGCGGCCGGTAAAAAGATTGCGAAAGAGCTCGAGTTTGTCGCGCGCTGGACTCGCGCTGGTAACTATGCCCTCGATTTGCGCTCGTTCATCGAACAAAGCGCCAGCTTCTTCCCACTCTTCTAGCGTTGCGTAGCGTACGTCTGAACCGTTGTTACAAATGACGATTTGTCGGTGTTGGTCCGATATATGTGTGATCGTCTGATCGTATTTAAATTGTGCGGTCCCAAAGAGGGCGTATTGATGCATGGCGTTGCCCATTTGAATGCCGTCCTTGTATTGGAGTTGTTGAGACGAGGGTACGGCATTACGGCTTTTTGGGATATGTAATTTCGATTCAAGTTTGCTAATGGCAAGGGATTATTCTGCGAGCGGCTTTCGGTCGATGCCAAGGCGCGCGACGGCCCTTGATAATCAGGGTTTGCGGTCATATGGGTAGCCGGAGGCGTAAAGAGCGGACCTCATTCAGGCCCGGTGGGCAAAAAATGGCAAATATGAGTACTGTTGCTCGGTTAGTCTCATATCATTTGAGAAGTATCTAAGACCAATTGACTGAGTTTTAGTATATTCACCCCCCCTAAACACGACGATTCGGGGCTTTATGGAGCTTGAAATCGGTGGAAGCGGGCAATTTCAGCGTAATTTTGCTGTTACTAAATTTATGACAGTACTCATATTTGCCATTTTTTGCCCACCGGGTACCGCTAGGGGCTAGTCGAAGCTCCCCCAAACAGCTGGGAATGCGCCGATCGTCAGCATATCTTGTATATGGATGGCTCAGCAAAAGAAGTTGCGATGGAATGGGGATTGATTTGCGGCTGATAAGCCAAAAACAGTCCCTATTTCACCGCAACTGATGTGGGCGTCCCTAGCGAGTTGGCTGGTAGCGGGGGCAGTAGCTGATGGCGATGGCGTCGACGCCTACGTGGGTCGCGATGGTGCAGCCGATGGGGCCGGTGCCGGCGTCTACGTAGTCCTGGCCCGCGAGCGCCTGGTTGACGAGTTCTTGCTCCTCGGCGGCGCCGGTCGTGAGCACGCGCACGCTCGAACCCGGGTGTTCAGCCAAAAATGCGAGGCAATCGGCCATGGTGTTGGCGACGATGCGCTTGGCGCCGCGGCCCTTCTTGATGGCCTTGATCTCGCCCGATTTCCACTCCGGCGAAACGGCCAGGCGAATGTTGAGCATCTGCGTCAGCTGGCCAGCGAGCTTGGGCGCGCGGCCGTTCTTGACCAGGTTCTCGAGCGTGCGCGGAATCAGCAGCAGATGGGCGTCGGGCAGCGTCGCGCGGATCTGAGCCTCGGTCTCGTCTAGGCTGCGGCCGTCCTCGCGCATGGCGAGCGCGTACTCTACCAGCAGACCCTCGGCGCCCGAGCCGGTGCGCGAATCGATGCAGCGCACGTCGAGCTCGTGGGTATCGGTCACCTGGCACGCGTTGGCGTAGCAGGCAGACCACTCGCTGCATAGCGAGATAAAGATGGCGCTATCGTGGCCGTCGGCGAGCACGCGGTCAAAGAGTGCCTTGAATTCACCGGCACTCGGCTGCGAGGTGTGCGGTAGCTGCTCGGAGCCTGCCATGCGGGCGACGTATTCCTCGGCGGTGATTTGCACCTGGTCGAGCAGATCCTCGCCCTCGATAATCACATGCAGTGGAATCACGTAAATGCCGAGCTCTTGGGCACGGGCGGGGGAGATGTCCGACGTGGAGTCGGTTATGATGGCAAAAGACATAATTGCACCTTTCGTTGGGGCGTTTGCGCGCCGCCTTCTGAGAGCAAAGTGCGACAAGTATAGTAGAGTCATTCCACATTGCTAGGTTCAATTGTTGAATAGTCAACAGTTTGAAGTGTCGGTGTGGAAATCATCAACTGGGGAAGAGGGATGCCGATGGCAGCGCTGGAGATATGCAAGCGGCCGGTCGTGCTGTTTGATTTCGATGGCACGGTGGCCGATACAGGCCGGGCGGTGATGACCTCGACGCGCAAGACGCTTGCTGCGCGCGGGTTTTCGGAAGCGCAGATGGGTGACCTGCGCCGTATGATCGGGCCTCCCCTGTGGAAGAGCTTCCACGACTTTTATGGCTTCTCGCGCGAGGAATCGCTTGTGGTGGCCGACGAGTACCGTGCCTTTTTCGATGAGCTGGGGCCGGATGAGTACCCCGTGTTCGACGGGATCCCCGAGCTGCTGGATGGGTTGGTCGCCCAAGGCAAGCGTATGGCCGTCGCGACGTCGCGCATGGAAACGAAGTGCATCGATATGGTGCATGAGCTGGGGCTTTGCCAGTTTGAGGCCGTGGTTGGCATGAATCCGCCGCAGGGGCGCGAGACCAAGGCGGATTCGGTCCGCGATGCGCTGGCGGCCCTGGGCGCGACGGCCGACGGTGCCGTGATGATCGGCGACCGCTTTAACGATGTGGAGGGCGCGCACGCGATGGGCGTGCCGTGTATCGGCATCTATTCGGGCGCGGCGGCACCGGGGGAGCACGAGGCCGCGGGCGCCGATGCGGTGGTGCACTCGGTGGCCGAGCTTGCTAAACTTTTCGCTATATAAGTATGTGATGTGAGAGGCGGGCGCGCTCGCCGCTCATTGGTAAGGAGGTCGTCCATGAATCAGGTGGAGCAGAGCGTCGCTGAGTATGTCGACGAGGTCTGGGAGGACGTTGTCGCCGATATCGAGCAGCTGGTGGGCTATCCGTCCGTGGCCGTTGCTACCGATGCGGAGCCCGGTGCGCCGTTTGGCCGCCCGGTCCGTGATGCGCTTGATTGCGCGCTCGGTATCGCGCAAAAGCTCGGCTACCAGACGAGCGATGACGAGGGCTTTGTGGGCATTGCCGATATTCCGGGCCGCGGCGACAAGCAGCTCGCGACCATCTGCCACGTGGACGTGGTTCCCGCCGGCCCCGGTTGGAATACCGACCCGTTTGCGATGGAGCGTCGCGAGGGCTGGCTGCTCGGTCGCGGCGTTATCGACGACAAGGGTCCGGCGGTACTGTCGCTCTACGCCGGCGCCTATCTGCTCAAGCACGGCATCACCCCGCGCTATACCTTCCGCGCGCTGCTGGGATGCGATGAGGAAGTGGGCATGTCCGACGTTCACCATTATCTGGAGAACTATGCAGACCCCGACTTTCTGTTTACACCCGATGCCGAGTTTCCGGTCTGCAATGCCGAGAAGGGCCAGTTTGGGGCGACGTTTGTGAGCTCCAAGATCGACGGCGGACGCATTGTGTCCTGGAGCGGTGCCGAGGCGAGCAACGCCATTCCGTCGCAGTCTATCTGCGAGCTCGCGATTGCCGCCGATGAGCTGCCGGCGCCGGTCGAGAACGCCGACCGCCTAGAGATTACGGCGCTCGATAACGGACATGCGCAGATTTTCGCTCACGGCATTGGCGGTCATGCCTCGATGCCCGAGGGAACGATCAATGCCGTTGGCCTCATCGTGGCGTATCTGCGCGAGGCCGAGGACGCGTTTGGCGCACGCGATGAGCGCCTGCTGACGCCTGCCGAGCACGAGTTTGTCAAGTTTCTGGCCTTTGTGCATGCGGATGCCTATGGCCGCGGCCTGGGTATCGACGCGACGAGCCCCGCGTTTGGCCCGCTCACCTGCAACCCCGGCGTCATCCGCGTGGCGGATGGTCACATTGAGCAGGTAATCGACGTGCGCTTCCCCGATAGCACGAGCGCCGATACCATCCGCGAGCAGCTCGAGCCGCTCGTGGGCCGCTTTGGTGTGACGTGCCAGCTGGGTCGCGCGAAGGTGCCGTTCTCGGTCTCTGCCGATGATCCGGCCGTGAAGGCGCTTATCGATACCTATAACGAGTTTACGGGTAAGCATGCCGAGCCCTTCGCCATGGGCGGTGGCACGTACGCGCGCAACTTTGCTCGCGCTGTGTCGTTTGGCCCCGAGGAGACCGGCCTTGAGCTTCCTGCATGGGGTGGCCAGATGCACGGCCCCAACGAGTGCGCCAACGAGGAACAGCTCAAGCAAGCTCTCAAGATCTATATCGTGGCGATCCTTCGTTTGAATGAATTAGAGCTTTAAGGTTACGCGGTTTCCCAATCTAAGTTGCGGTGGAATAGTTCCTAGAATGGGCCATTTGATGGCCAAACAGGAACTATTTCACCGCAACTTCGTTTTTATTGGTGTAAAAGACTGGCCATGTTTGGCGGCGGGTTTGTTATTCGTTTGTAAAGGCTGGGTCGCGCTTGCGGTAAGGGTCTATCAAAAGCCCGTAAGAAACTGCAGATAAGGCGGTCTTCGCCCGCTCGAGGCCGTATCTTTCCAAACAGCAAAGCGGGCAGGGTGCCCGCGAATCGCATGTATGAAAGGAAGATCATGCTCGATCAGGCTTATTCTCGTCGTCAGTTCCTCGGCCTCGCTGGTGGTCTTGCCAGCATCGTCGGTCTCGGTCTCGTTGGGTGCGGCGGCTCCGGCGCATCCGATGCCGCCGACAAGGGTAGCGCCGCTGCTGCCGAGTCCGTCTCCGGCGAGGTGACCTACGACGGTGCCTCTTCGTTCCAGGCTCTCGTCGAGGCCGCTGCCGAGAAGTTCATGGACGCCAACCCCGATGTCTCCGTCTCCGGCTCGGGTAACGGTTCGGGCAAGGGCCTGACCGCTGTCGCCGCCGGCACCGTCACCATCGGCAACTCCGACGTCTTCGCCGAGACCAAGCTTGAGGCCGATCAAGTCAAGAACCTCGTCGACCACGAGGTCGCCGTCGTGGGCATGGGCCCCGTCGTCTCCAAGAACGTCAAGGTCGACGACCTGTCCCTCGAGCAGCTCAAGGGTATCTTCTCCGGTCAGATTACCAACTGGAAGGAGGTCGGCGGCGACGACGCTGCCATCGTCGTGCTCAACCGCAAGGCCGGCTCCGGTACCCGCGCCACCTTCGAGGCTGCCGTCTTTGGCGACGAAGCCGTCGACTTTAAGGGCGACGCCGAGCTCGACAAGTCCGGCGATGTCCAGACTCAGATGGCCAGCACCGACAACGCCATCTCCTACCTCGACTTCTCGCACTTCGACGACTCCAAGTTCAACGCCATCAAGGTCGAGGGCGTGGAGCCCAAGAGCAAGAATGTCACCGACGGCTCCTTCAAGATCTGGGCGACCGAGCACATGTACTGTGCAAAGGACGCCGACGAGGCTACCAAGGCCTTCCTGGAGTTCATGCTTTCCGACGACGTCCAGGGCAAGCTCGTCGAGGAGCAGGGCTTCATCCCCGTCTCTGCCATGAAGGTCGTCAAGGACGCCAGCGGCAAGGTCTCCGCTAAATAAGTAGTCGCCCCCGGAAAGGTTTGCAATGGCAAAACAGCTGCCAAAGCGCGACCTTGAGAACGTGGGCCTGTGCGTCACGGGCGCGTGCGTAGCGCTCGTGACGCTTGTCGTTGCCGCGCTCATCTTTATGGTCGCCCAAAAGGGCCTCTCGGCTTTTGTCAAAGACGGCGTCTCGGTCGTCGAGTTTTTCACCGGCACCAAGTGGGACCTGGCCAACACGGCTAAAAACGGCCTGCCCTACACCGGCGCCCTGCCCCTGATCGTCACCTCGTTTGCGGTCATGGTGCTCTCCACGCTCATCGCGTTGCCCATCGCCATCGGCTCTGCCATCTTTGCGGTCGAGATCCAACCAAAATTTGGCTCCAAGATCTTTCAGCCGCTTATTGAGCTTTTGACCGGTATTCCCTCGGTCGTCTTTGGCTTGATCGGCTTTCACGTTGTCGTCGGCCTTATGAAGAGCGTTTTCCACGTGAGCACGGGCTTGGGTATCCTGCCCGGTGCCATCGTACTGGCCGTCATGATCCTGCCGACCATGACCACGCTTTCGGTCGACGGCCTGCGCGCCGTGCCCGACAGCTACCGCCAGGGCTCGCTCGCGCTGGGCTACACCCGCTGGCAGACCATCTGGCACGTGGTGCTCAAGTCCGCCATGCCGTCGCTCATGACTGCGGTCATCCTGGGTATGACCCGCGCCTTTGGCGAGACGCTCGCCGTGCGCATGGTTATCGGCGGCATCGAGGCCATGCCGATGTCGCTGCTGTCGCCGGCGTCCACTATCACCACCACGCTCACCACGTCCATGGCGGTCTATGCCGAGGGCTCGGCCCAGGATGATGTTCTGTGGGCACTCGGCCTGCTGCTGATGGGCATGAGCCTCATCTTCATCCTGATCATCCACCTTATCGGCCGCAAGGGGGCGAAGGCTCGTGGCTAGCACGCGTATCCACATCGACGAGGCGAGGCTCGGGCGCGTCCAAAAGCAGGACCGCTTCGTCACGGGCGTGTTGACGGCGATCGTCGCCATCGTCATGCTCATCGTCATCTCCATGGTGGCCTATATCCTGTTCGAGGGCATCTCGACGCTGTTCCAGCCGGGCTTTCTCACAGAGCCGTCGCGCGCCAACGGAACGCAGGGCGGCGTGCTCTACCAGCTGTTCGACTCGTTCTACCTGCTGCTGATCGCTCTGATCATCTCGGTGCCCATCAGCCTAGGCGGAGCGGTCTTCCTGGTTGAGTACGTGCCGAACGGCCCTATCCGCGACATCGCCTCTACCGCCATCGAGACGCTGTCCTCGCTGCCTTCCATCGTCGTCGGCATGTTCGGCTTTCTGGTGTTCTCGGTGCAGCTGGGCTGGAAGTACTCCATCATCTCCGGCGCTGTCGCGCTCACCATGTTCAATATCCCCATCCTGGTGCGCGTGATCCAGCAGGCGCTCGAGGACGTGCCACAGGCCCAGCGCGATGCATGCCTGGCCATGGGCCTTACCCGCTGGGAGGCCACGCTGCACATCCTGATTCCCGAGGCCATGCCCGCCATCGTGACCGGCATCGTGCTTTCGGCCGGCCGTGTGTTTGGCGAGGCCGCAGCACTGCTCTTTACCTCGGGTATGAGCTCGCCGGTTCGCCTGAACTTCTTGAGCTTTAACCTGTCGAGCCCCACCTGTGCCTGGAACGTGTTCCGCCCTGGCGAGTCGCTCGCCGTGCATATCTACAAGATCTATGGCGAGGGCAGCCCCGAGGCCCAGCAGATCGTCTGGGGCACCGCGGCGCTGCTGATGATTTGCGTGCTGCTGTTTAACGTAGTCGCCCGTATCGTGGGCAAGCAACTGGCAAGGAGGATGACGGCCGAATGAGCGAGATAGGTGTAACGCCCGCAACCGAAGCGGCATCGTCCGAGACCCAGGACTTTTTGTCGAGCGTGGGGGAGAGCGAGAAGCGCGTGCGCGTGAGCGGCAAGGCCGTGAGCGACGAGGTCGTGCTCTCCACTAAGGACGTCAACGTGTACTATGGCGACCACCATGCCCTGCACAATACGTCGCTCGAGTTTCACAAGGGCGAGATCACGGCACTCATCGGGCCTTCGGGCTGCGGTAAGTCGACCTTTTTGCGCAGCCTCAACCTTATGAACCGCGAGATTCGCGGCTGCCGCGTGGAGGGCGAGATTAACTACCGCGGACGCAATGTGAACACCAGGACCGAGAACACGTACGAGCTGCGTCGCTCCATTGGCATGGTGTTCCAGCAGCCCAACCCTTTCCGCAAGTCCATTCGCGACAACATCACGTTTGCGCCCAGGCGTCACGGCATTACCGACCGTGACGAGCTTGATCGTATGGTCGAGGAGAGCCTGCGCGGTGCAGCGCTGTGGGACGAGGTCAAGGACAAGCTCGACAAGAGCGCCTACGCGCTTTCGGGCGGTCAGCAGCAGCGTCTGTGCATCGCGCGCACGCTGGCACTCAACCCCGACGTGATTTTGTTCGACGAGCCCTGCTCGGCGCTCGACCCCATCTCGACGTTGGCGATCGAGGACCTTATGTCGTCGATTGTGGTCGAGCGCGCCATCGTCATCGTGACGCACAACATGGAGCAGGCGTCGCGTGTGTCCAACCGCACGGCGTTCTTCTACATGGGCGATATGGTCGAGTACGACGAGACCGACGAGATTTTCCAACGGCCCAAGGATAAGCGGCTGAATGATTACCTCACCGGCATGTTCTCCTAGTCCGGGGCATGCTTGAGGCCCGCGGCGGCCACGGTTGTCACGGGACTGATTGGAGAGGCGGGTCATCTCTTTTGGGAGATGGCCCGCCTTTTTGCTCTGCGACCGAAACGACCGCCACAAAGGGGACAGGCGCCTTCGTGGTGGTTTGGGGTGGGGCTCGCTGCTATCATGGACAACGTTGAATTTCTACGAAGGAGCAGGGCATATGGCGATTCTTTTGGGATGCGATTCCGTCAGCCTAGAGTTTCCCACCAAGCATATTTTCGATAGCGTGACGCTCGGCGTGGGCGAGGGCGACCGCATTGGTATTGTCCTGTCTCTTATACACATCTCCGAGCCCACGAGACCGTACTAGAT
>CABSMZ010000047.1 GCA_902478875.1 uncultured Collinsella sp. | reverse complement strand
GAGATCTAGTACGGTCGCGTGGGCTCGGAGATGTGTATAAGAGACAGTGTTTAACGTTATCGCGGCGCTCGTGTTTCCGACGCTCGGCGGCATGCTCGGGCTGACCAACGAGGGCTTTGGCCTGTTTGCCGGCACCGCCATCAACGACACCTCGTCGGTAACGGCTGCGGCGAGCGCCTGGGACAGCATGCATCCCGGCGCCAATGTGCTCGAGAGCGCCACAGTGGTCAAGCTCACCAGGACGCTGGCCATTATTCCCATCACGCTGGTCCTCGCATGCTGGCAGATGCATCTGGCACGCAAGGCCGGCGGTGACGCCAAAAGCACGTTCTCGCTTAAACGTGCGTTTCCCATGTTTGTGCTGTTCTTTGTGCTGGCGAGCGTGATCACCACGGTGCTTCAGCTTCCCGCGTCCATCACGGCGCCCATCAAGGAGCTGTCGAAGTTCTTTATTGTGATGGCCATGGCGGCTATTGGTTTTAATACCGATATCGTCGAGCTGGTCAAAAAGGGCGGCAAGCCCATCGCGTTGGGCTTTTGCTGCTGGATTGGCATTGCGTGCATGAGTTTGGGAATGCAGCACGTGCTGGGAATCTGGTAGAGAAGTAGCTTATTCGCGTGCTGGCTGCCGGTGAGCGCAAGCCTTCGGTGGAGCGATAGGAGCTCTTGCGGGTATGGCTTGTCCGCAGGTTTATAAGTCCCGAAGAGCTCTTATCGCCCCGCCAGGATGGCGATGCGGGGCAACACCTATACTCGCAGGACGGCGCTTTCTGCCCTATAGTGTTTGGTGAGCAATATCGTTCAATTTTGAAACACTCGGTCGTGCGACCGTCGGCGGTTGCACGTCGCCGCGGACAGGGGCAAATCATGGATAGCAATGCTAAGCTGAACATCTTGACCGATGCCCTAGCTGCTGCCGGGGCCTCGGCATTGGCAATCGATGCGCGTGGGGACGTCGCGATCTCGACCATGAATGACGCGGCGCTTGAGCGGGATGTGGCGGCTTTTGTCGCTGAGCGTCTCGACCGTATAGGAGACGGCGCGCGTCTGGTTATGGGGCGTGAGGGTACGCGCCTGAGCCTGACCGTTCGCCCCACCGACAAAGAGGGCGGGAGGCTTTGGGTCGTTGTGGTCCGCGAGGTGCGCGGTGCCGCGGCGCATGCGGGCATCGAGTGGCTCAACGCCGACGAAGTTGAGGTCCGCTATGAATCGAGCGCGTACGGCATCGTTGAGGGGGCGGCCTCGGTGGCTGTACCGGTTACCGAGAGCTATGCGCGCGGCGTGCCCCTCATGCTCGAGGGCGAGCTGGGAGCGGGTCAGGTCGAGATTGCCAAGCGCCTCTATCTGGATGGCCCTTTTGTCGATCAGCCCTTTGTTTCCGTCGCGCTCGATGAACTCACCGATCGCGGTTGGCGCCATGTGCTCAAAAGCTCCGAATCGCCGCTGTTCCAAACGGGGCTGACCCTTTGCATTGAGGGCTGGAATGCGGTTGGCCCCCAGCGCCTCCGCGAGCTGGTCTCCACGATGACCGACACCGCGTTGGCGACGCGCTGCCATGTGGTGCTGACGGCGAATGACATGCCGGGCGGCGGCGAAAGTGATCAAGCCGCCTTTGTGACCGAGCGCTTCGCCTGTGCGGTGAGCGTCGCGCCGGCAATCGCCGAGCAGGGAGCCGCGTCGACGAAGGTCGCGCGCTATTTGGAATATCTCGCTGATGCATTTGGGACGGCAGCGCCCACGCTGTCTGCCGCGGCGACGAAGACGCTCGATGCTTACCGCTGGCCGCGCAACTATCTGCAGCTCCGCGAGGTCTCGGAACGACTGTATATATTGGTGGGGACGGGCACGGTGGACCGCGCTGTGGCGGAGGAAGTGTTCGCCCAAGAGGACGTGATTAAGACCGCAACCTTTGGCGCCCCGACGCTTGAAAGTGACCTGTATATCCTGCGACCGCTGGCCGATACCGAGCGAGATATCGCGCATCTGGTTGTAGACCATCTCCACGGCAACCGAACCCGTGCGGCGGAGGTGCTGGGCATAAGCCGTACAACGCTGTGGCGCTTGCTGAAGGACGATGACCGTTGAGCGAGGCGCCCGTGACCGCACGCGACGCGTGTGCTACAGTCCAAAGCGTTATTGTTTCGATTTGGTTACGGCGTGCGAGGGCATATGGCTGAGACTTCAAAACCGAGCCGCAGAAGGCGGAGTGCCGCGCCGGTCAACCGACGCACAACATCGGTGACGTGGGGCAAACACGCCTCGGGGTTTGATGGCTCGTTCAAGCGCACTAAATACGGCTATCCTTCGGCAAGCGCCCGCTTGGCAATGCAGGCAGAGTCCTCGCTGTGGGGCCGCAAACGCGTGGTGGGCTCAAAGCTCAAGCACGACGGAACGCTCGGCTACATCAGCCGCGGGGCGGCTCGCCGCAGCGGGCTCAATCCCGCCGGCTGGCATCGCTACGTGCCGATCGTGGCCGCCGTTGCAGTGATCGTCATCGCGCTCGCTGCGCTCGGATATGCCGGCGGTGGCGCCAACTTGGACGCAATGTTTAAATCGCCCGAGCTCGCGCATGTAGGTACAGAAGTTGTCGAGGGCGCTCAGGCCCAGACGAGCGTCGCGCCCCAGCGCGGTATCGTTGCGGCGGCCTCCGCCATCGCCGATGTGCAAAAGGACGAAGACAAGCAAGGCGACGACGTCGATGCGAATCAGACGAGCGAAACGGCAATAACTCCATCGGCGGGATAAGTTGCGACTGGGGCAGCTAATTTGGGACGGGGCTTTTTTAGCTGCCCAAGACAGTGGCTCATTCGATGTCAGTCGCCAAAAGCGAGCGAGCCGCATTTGCGCCAAGGTGACGTGAAATGAGAGGGCGCTGACCTTCTGGTCGCGCCCTCGAAATTGAACGTCAGATTGGCGTGAATGCGGCCCGCGCAGCGTCAACGAGCCCGCCGTTCGGTAGAATGGCGGAACTAATTACCTTACGTAGACCACGTTGTCGCGGCGGGGTTTGGGCTCGGGCAGCGTGTCCTCGGCATAGCCCAGAATGCAGTGACCGACACCGCGCAGGCTGCCGTCGGCGGGTAGACCCCAACTGGCCAGTAGCTCCAGGCCCTCGGGCGAATCGAAAACCTCGTGGGCGCGATGAATCCAGCACGAATCAACGCCCAGCGCATAGGCAGCGTTGAGCAGGTTGCCCATGGCGAGCGAGCCGTCTTCCAGATGTGTGGGCACGCTGCGGTCAACCAGCACCACCACAACGGTCTTGGCGCCATAGAAGGGGTCGCTGTTGCTGCCCATGACTTGCGCGTTGAGCTGCGAGAGACGCTCGACGGTCGCGGGGTCGGTGACGGCGACAAACGTCACCGGCTGGCGGCCCATGCCGCTCGGTGCATATTGGCCGGCTTCGATAATACGTGCAAGCTTTTCGGCCTCGACGGGACGATCGCTGTAGTTGCGGCAGCTGCGGCGGTGAATGAGTGCTTCGATAGTCTCCATGGTGTCTCCTTGCGGTGGCGTTGCAGATGCCCCGTTCATACCCGTCGGGCTCAAACGATAGACGGTCAATTGCCCGGCCAAAAGGATAGATTCCAATTGGGAAAGTAGGTTTGCATAAAAGTACCTTCAGAATGTGACAAACAAATGGGATGGTTAAACGTTTTATCACGTCTACCCTGCGGTTTTTTTACCACTTGCCTAAATGACGAACGCATAACCTCTGATAAAGGTTTTACTAAAGGAGTACCAACGTTTATCAATGCGCCGTGGTGGCGCCGGGCCAGGAGGTAACATCATGTTCCAGGCTGGAGATGTCGTCGAGACCGATTTCGAAGGATTTCTGAAGCTGCTGCGTTCCAAGACGCGCGCTTTCGTGTCGATCAACGATCACGAGTACTACATCACGCACACCGATGGCTATTGGCGTGTTCAGGATTGCGAGGCCCTCAACGACAAGGGCCACTTTACTGACTGTTCTGAGTTGGTCAACACGGTCTGCGAGGTCGTCGAGCTGCCGTGGATTGCCGGCAAGAGCCTGCATGACAGCTTCTCGGGCGCTACGGTCTATGAGGCCGTCGCCGCTTAACAGGCAATAAAACCCGATTTTCACGTGACCGCTGGCGCCGCCCCCGCGCCGGCGGTCTTTTTCTGCCGATAGGCCATAAAAATGCACGCATTTGCGGAGAGCCTGTTGACGATAGTCAAAACTCGGACTAATCTAGAGACACATAATTGGTCAAAAATCGGACAATTGAATGGTGGGATAGATGAATAGTGCGGTTACGCTGGTCGACTTCGATCGGTTGCTCAATGGACTCGACCATATCTATTCGGAGTTCTCGCGCGCCTGCGGCCTTTCGGACTGCGCCTACTGGATGCTCGTCGACACGAGTGCAGCGGGCGGAAGCGTTGCCGTGAGTCGGCTGACGAGTGAATGGTTCTACAGCAAACAGACCATCAATTCGGCGATTAAAACGCTTAGGGCGCGAGGGCTTGCGACGTTGGAGTTTGCCGAGGGCAGTCGTAAAAACAAGGTTGTACGACTGACCGAAGAAGGCGTGCGGTTTGCCAAGCGCTACGCGTTGCCGGCGCAAAAAGCCGAGCAACAGGCATTCGAGGCGCTCGAGCCGTGGGAACAGTGCGAGATCATGCGCTTGGTCGGTAAGTTCTCCCATGTTCTTAACGAAGAGTGCGAGGCATTTAAACGGCAAGTGGCCGCCGAGAACGAGACTGACGATAAGGGCGAGGGGGACGCATGCGACTCTTAATGAGGTTTATGAGGCCGTACCGCGGTCTGATTGCGGTGACGCTGTTTGCGGTGCTGATAGATAACGTCGGTACGCTGTTGGTTCCCACGATGCTGGCGAACATGGTCAACACCGGTATTACCACGGGTGATGTCGACTATATATTACGCAACGGCCTGTACATGCTTATCGCGACCGGCATGGCCAGCGGCGGCACGGTGCTGGGCTGCTATCTTTCGGCGCGCCTGGCCGCCAACGTGGCCTGCGATATCCGCAATGCCGTGTACGACAAGTCGCTCGAGCTGTCCGCCAGCGACTTTGAGCGCTTTGGCACGGGTTCGATGATCACGCGCTCGCTCAACGACATCAACGTGATTCAGCAAGCTGTCCTTCAGACGATTCAGCTGGTGCTGCCGGTGCCGTTCTTGGCCGTGGCAGGCATCATTTTTGCTTGGTTCATCGATCCCGCCATGGGTACGCTGCTGGGCGTGGTGGTTGCGATCGTGCTGGTGGCGGCGGTCTTTACCGTTGCCAACGCCGCGCCGATCTTTATGCGCCTGCAGAGCTTTATCGACCGCATGAACGTGGTGCTGCGCGAGAACATCGTGGGCGTGCGCGTCATCCGCGCATTTAACAAGGAGCGCCACGAGGAGCAGCGCCTGGACGAGGTGTTTAGCGATTACGCGGCCAATGCCATCAAGGTCAACCACCTGTTTGTGGGTCTCGACAGCTCCAGCTTCTTTTTGATGAATATCGCCGAGGTGGCGGTGCTGTGGGTGGGCGGCAACCGCGTGGGCGTCCACGCCATGCAAATCGGTAGCATCTCGGCCGTGCTGGAGTACGCGATCCTGATCCTGTTCTTTGTGATGACGGCGCAGATGGTGATTCTGACGCTCCCACGCGCCGCCGCATGCCTGAACCGTGCGCAGCAGGTGTTGGAGATTGAGCCGAGCATCGTGGACGGCAAGCGCACGCTGGACACGTGCGCGGCGGAGTCTGTTGACGGTGCCGACGCGGTGGCCGTGTTCGACCACATGTCGTTCCGTTTTGACGATGCCGACGAGGATACCCTGTGCGACCTGAGCTTTGCCTGTCGCCGTAGCCAGACCACGGCGATTGTAGGCTCGACGGGTTCGGGCAAGTCGACGGTGGCCAAGCTCTTGCTTCGCTTCCACGATGCCACGAAGGGCGCCATTCGCCTGAATGGCATCGATCTGCGCGACCTTTCGCAAGACGACATCCGCGGGCGTATCGCCTATGTGCCGCAGAAGGCATGGCTGTTCTCGGGTACGGTGGCGAGCAACCTGCGCTTTGGCAACGAAGACGCGACTGAGGCTGACATGCTCCATGCGCTGGAGGTTGCCCAGAGCACCTTTGTGCTCGACCAGCCCCAGGGGCTCGATACGCCGGTGGCCCAGGGCGGCACGAACTTCTCGGGTGGTCAGCGCCAGCGCCTGGCGATTGCCCGCGCACTCATGAAGCATGCCGATCTATATATCTTCGACGACAGTTTTTCGGCCCTGGACTTTAAGACCGATGCGGCACTGCGCCATGCGCTGCAGGACGAGACGTGCGATGCCGCGGTGCTCATCATCGCCCAGCGCATCTCGACTATTTTGCATGCCGATCAGATCGTGGTGCTCAAAGACGGCGAGATCGTGGGCCTAGGCACGCACGACGAGCTCATGGAAACCTGCGAGGTGTACCGCGCAATCGCGGAATCGCAGATGAAGGGAGGTGAGTAGCATGACCGAGGAGCTCAAGAAGCAGGGCATCGTCGATGGCGCTGCGGTTGTAGAGACAGTCGAGGAGACGGGCGTCGCGCCCGACCTGGACGAAGCCGCCAAGGCGGCGGAGCGCGAGGCTCGCCGCCAAGCGCTCTACGAGGAAAACGAACGTGCCGAGGACGAGCGCGCCCGCGCCGAGGCAGAGCGTATGCGCGACGTGGACGACGAAGACGAGGACGAGACGCCTCGGGATACCTGGGCGACGGTGCGCCGCCTGTGGAGTGAGGCTGCCGGCGACCATTGGCGCTTCTATATCGTGTTCGCGAGCATTGTGTTCTATGTCATCTTTAACACCGCCGCGCCGGCATATAGCGCCCGCGTGATCGATGAGCTGTGGGGCCACATTCAGGTGGCGTTTGCCAACGACACCACTTTCAGCATCACCTGGGAGAACTGCGGCAAGACCATTTTCGTCTACTTTATGATCTGGACTGCCGCTGCCTCGTTCTATGCGCTCCAGAGCTTTTTGATGTCGAGCGTCGCTGAGCGTCTCAATCTGCGCCTGCGCAACCGCATCGCGCAAAAGCTCAACCGTCTGCCGCTCGCCTATTTTGACGCGCATCGTCCCGGCGAGGTCGTCAGCCGCGCGACCAACGACCTGGACAAGATGTCCGAGAGCATGCAGCGCGGATTGCTGCAGCTGCTCGTGTCGATCGGCACGGTTGTTGGTGCTGTGAGCGTGATGTTCGTGTTCAGCGTGCAGCTTACGCTCGTCTTTCTGTTCTTTACGGCACTGTCGCTGCTGGTGACGAAGGTCGTCTCGCGCCGCACACACGATGTGACGGGCGAGCGCCAGGAGTGGGTGTCCAAGATTACGAGTGCGGTCGAGGAAGGCTATTCGGGCCGTCTGGTGATCCGCGCGTTTAACCGCGAACGCCAAAGTTCTGCCGAGGTGCACCAGGCCTCGGGCGAGCTGGCACGCGTGAGTGCCAAGGCCGACTTTATGATCAATGCCGTCGGCCCTGCGGTGCGCTTTATCGGCCGCCTGGCGCAGATCGTGATCGCGCTGGTGGGCTGCAGCATGCTGGTTGCCGGTCACATGACCGTCGGCGTGTTCCAGGCGTTCTTCCAGTTTATCTACGAGGCGTCCGAACCCATGACGCAGCTGTCGTTTACCTTCAACTCGCTGCAGAGCGCGTTGGCGAGTGCGGAGCGCGTGTTCGACCTGCTCGATGAGCCCGAGATGGAGGCCGATCCGCTGCCGGACGAGGCCGCCAAGCTGCCGGGTCGCGTTGAGGGTCGCGTCTCCTTTGAGCACGTGCGCTTTGGTTATTCGCCCGACAAGCCGCTTATGCACGACGTGTCGTTTACCGCCGAGCCGGGCCAGAAGATTGCCGTGGTGGGAACCACGGGCGCGGGCAAGACGACGCTCATCAACCTGCTCATGCGCTTCTACGAGATTGACGGCGGGCGTATTACGCTCGACGGCGTGGATACGAGCCGCATGGACCGCGGCGAGCTACGGCAGCAGTTTGGCATGGTGCTGCAGGACGCCTGGCTGTTCGATGGCACGATTGCCGAAAACATCGCCTACGGCTGTCCCGAGGCGACGCGTGAGGAGATCGTGGCGGCTGCGCGCGCCGCGCAGGTCGACTTCTTTGTGCGCACCATGCCGCAGGGCTATGACACGCGCGTGGCCAACGATGCCGAAAGCATCAGCCAGGGCCAGCGTCAGCTGCTGACCATCGCACGCGTGCTGCTCAATAACCCGGCGATTCTCATCCTGGACGAGGCGACCTCAAGCGTGGATACGCGTACCGAGCTTGCCATCGGTCGTGCCATGGACGCGCTCATGCGCGGGCGCACGAGCTTTGTGATCGCGCACCGCCTGTCGACGATCGTGGACGCCGACCTGATCTTGGTCATGGATCACGGCAACATTATCGAGCAGGGCACGCATAAGGAGCTGCTGGCTGCCGAGGGTGCCTACGCCGACCTCTATCTGAGCCAGTTCGCATAATGTGACAAAGGGACAGTCTCTTTGCCACATCACAAATAAGGCGCGCCGGGGATGAATTCCCTGGCGCGCCTTTGCGTTGATGCCGATGTCGTTTTGTGCCGCTTGCGTTCCTAGCGTTCGTCCACGAGCTTGGCGACGAGGGCCTTGAGCTCGGCCACCTCTCGCTCGAGTTCCTTGACGCGGCGGGCATTCTCGGTGATGCCCTGGCGGTTGAGGGCGGACTGCTCGGCGGCGTCATCGGGCATGTACTCGCGATGCTGCTTGGCGTCGAAACTCTCCTCGAACACACGGTAGCCGTTGCGCTTGATGATGCGTCCCGGCACGCCCACGACGGTGCAGTTGTCGGGGACGTCCTTAACGACGACCGAGTTGCCGCCGATCTTGACGTTGTTGCCGATGCGGATGTTGCCGAGCACCTTGGCGCCCGTGCCCACCGTGACATTGTTGCCCAGGGTGGGGTGACGCTTGCCGGTCTCGTTGCCGGTGCCGCCGAGCGTGACGCCCTGGTAGAGCACACAGTTGTCGCCCACAATGGTGGTCTCGCCGATGACGACGCCCATGGCGTGGTCGATAAAGAAGTGCTTGCCAATCTGCGCGGCAGGGTGAATCTCGACGCCGGTGATGTGGCGGGTGATTTGCGAGAGCACGCGGGCGAGCGAGCGATGACCGTGCTCCCACAGCCAGTGCTCGGGCACGTGGTTCCACTTGGCGTGCAGGCCAGGATAGGAAAGAAAGATGACCAGACCGTTTTGCGCGGCGGGGTCCTGCGCCTGGACGGTCTTGATGTCCTCGCGAATGGTATTGATAAAGCTCACCGGCCGCCCTCCCTTAGCGCCATGGCAATGCGATTCAATAAAGTATAGCGATTCGCTAGGGATTAAAAAGGACAATCTTGGCGGCTTTGCGCTACAAGTGTCAGTTATGCAAACTTGCTGGTAATGGAGTCATGCTTTTGTGGGGTTGCGCACGAGGGGGCACCGCAACCGTATACTGGTCAACTTGGACGTATCCGCGCCCACAACTGAGAGGTTTTACTTCATGGGTTTCATCAATTTTATTGCCGAGCTGCTTAAGGACCCGCGCACCGCGATCGCCAGCTGGATCGCCGCCGGCCCGCTTATGGCCTACGGCTGCGTGTTCCTGATCATCTTTATCGAGACGGGCGTGGTGTTCTTCCCGTTCCTTCCCGGTGATTCGCTGCTGTTCGCCTCGGGTTTCTTTGCCCACAACGGCGGCTTTAACATCGTGGCGCTTCTGGCCACCGCATGGGCCGCTGCCATTTTGGGCGATCAGTGCAACTTTATGATCGGTCACTTCTTTGGCCGCAAGATCATCGCTTCGGGCAAGGTCAAGGCCATGACGCCCGAGCGCATCAAAAAGTCCGAGGACTTCTTGGACAAGTGGGGTCACCTGGCCATCTTCCTGGGTCGCTTCTTCCCGTTTATCCGCACCTTTGTGCCCTTTATCGCTGGCATGGGCGGCATGCACTGGCGCAACTTTGTCGTCTTTAACGTGCTGGGCGGCATTACCTGGTCGACGGTCTTTACGCTGCTGGGCTACTTCTTTGGCGGCATTCCCTTTGTGCAGGAGCACTTTGAGCTGCTGATTATCGGCATCGTTGCCGTGTCGATCATCCCGACCGTGGTCGGTCTGGTTAAGGCCAAGCTGGGTAAATAGAACGCCTAGCTCGAGCCAGCGCGCAGACCGTACAGTTGAGGCCCGTCACCGCTTACGGTGGCGGGCCTTTTTGCTTCGGTCAAATGAAAATACTTTACTTAGTTAAAGAAAAGCGTTTTATCAGACGCGTGCGGGGAGTACAATCTCGTGCATGCGAATCGACGTGCCATCGGCTTTGATGCTGCTCGCGTGTCCCGTCCGGCTCTACGCTCCGGGCGTGCGACGTTGCGACGCGGTCGGCCTCGGTCCTTGCGTGCGGGTTCGCGAGTATGCAACTGTGTATGTAAGGAGCGACATATGACTGTCGAGAAGAAGGATATCGATTGGGGTAGCCTCGGCTTTGGCTACATGAAGACCGATTACAGCTACGAGGCTCATTGGAAGGATGGCGAGTGGGACGAGGGCGGCCTGACCACCGACCACACCCTGCATGTCTCCGAGTGCGGCGGTATCTTCCATTACTGCCAGGAGGTCTTTGAGGGCCTGAAGGCCTACACCGCCGAGGACGGCAGCATCGTCTGCTTCCGTCCCGACATGAACGCTGAGCGTATGTATAACTCTGCCCAGCGCCTCGAGATGCCCCCGTTCCCCAAGGACAAGTTCGTTGAGGCCGTCAAGCAGGTCGTTTCTGCCAACGCCGCGTGGGTTCCGCCCTTCGGCTCCGGTGCGACCCTGTACGTGCGTCCGTTTATGATCGGCTCCGGTGACGTGATCGGCGTGGCTCCCGCTCCTGAGTACACGTTCCGCATTCTCGTGACCCCGGTCGGTCCGTACTTTAAGGGCGGCCTCAAGCCCGTCAAGCTGCGCGTTTCCGAGTATGACCGTGCTGCACCGCACGGCACCGGCAACATCAAGGCCGGCCTGAACTACGCCATGTCCCTTAAGCCCACGATGGAGGCCCATCGCGAGGGCTATGCCGAGAACCTGTATCTCGACTCCGAGTCCCGCACCTATGTCGAGGAGACCGGTGGCGCCAACGTCCTGTTCGTGAAAGAGGATGGCACGCTCGTCGTTCCGCAGTCGCACACCGACTCCATCCTGCCCTCTATCACCCGTCGTTCGCTCGTTCAGGTTGCTCAGGACCTGGGCATGACCGTTGACCAGCGCCCCGTCGAGTGGGCCGAGGTCAAGGCCGGCACCTTTGTGGAGTGCGGCCTGTGCGGCACCGCTGCCGTCATCTCTCCGGTTGGCGAAATCGACAACAAGGTTTACGGCGCCGACGAGACCGTGACCTTCCCGGCTGGATACACCGAGATCGGCCCTGTGATGAAGAAGCTTCGCGAGACCCTGACTGGTATCCAGTCTGGTGCTGTCGAGGACAAGCACAACTGGGTTTACACCGTCGCGTAATTTGTCTTACCTATCCGGGCAGAGAACAAGTTCCCTCCCGGCGCGTCCTCGGACATGCAAGAAGCCCTCGCTGCGCACTTCGTGCGGCGAGGGCTTCTTGCGTCCTGCGGAGTGCGCCGGGAGGGAACTTGTTCTCTGCCCTGCGGGTTCGGCGATGTCA
>CABSMZ010000046.1 GCA_902478875.1 uncultured Collinsella sp. | reverse complement strand
CACCGGTGTCCCTATCCACGAACATCACCTCCTGGTCGTCGTACACGTGGATGTTGAGCATCTGCCCCGTGAACTCCACCAGCTTGGGGATGAAGTCACGGAACTTCGGGTCCAGCTCAAACTGCAGCACGCACTTGCCGCTCTTCACGTTGAGGGCGGTGAACCCCCCCCGTACGGTCACCTCGTTCAGCATGGCCTACCCCTTCTCGTCGTACGCGGCGTCGCGCGCGATGGTCTTGAAGTCGGTGCTCCAGCCCTTGCCGTTCACGCTGAACTGCACGGAGCTGTAGACGTTGAACTGCATGCCGCCGAGCTCGAACCAGGTCGTGCTCGCCTCCAGAAGCTCGATGCCGCTCGTCTGGAAGCCCCACATGGCCGCGATGCGGCGCTTGAGGCTGACGTGCGTCTCCTCCATGCAGCCGTTCTCGGCCAGCTCGAAGTCGACGGCCACGCGCTTGCGGTCGTCGATGAGGTGGTCGAGCGTTTTGCCGACGATCTCGGCGACGAACTCGGGCTGGTGGCTCTTGGTGGTCATGGTTTCTCTCCTATCTATAGGTTTAACTATCGTTGCTGCCGAAAAAAATATCAGCCACACGCACGCCGAAAAGTTTTGCCAGTTTTTTGGCGTCCTCGATAGTCACGCTATCGGGGTTGCTTTCCATCTTTGCGTACGTGGGCCGCGAGATGCCGAGAAGGCCAGCCACGGCCTCCTGTGAGTACCGTGCCTTCTTGCGCGCATCAACCAATTCCATCGAATCACCTCCTTGCTTGGTGTGCCTAAGACTATAACCAAACATATAGTGACTGTAAAGAAGATTTGTCATATTCTGTAAAAAGATTTTAACGGTCGCAGCGGAAGGAGGACACGTGAGCATAGCCGAGAACATCCGAAGGATTAGGACGCAGCACGACATGACGCAGGAGGAGTTCGGCAAAGTTGCCGCCGTCTCCGCTATGGCCGTATCTCAGTGGGAAAACGGGCGAGCAGTGCCTCGCATGGGCGCAGTTCAGCGCATTGCGGATTATTTCAATATCAGTAAAGGCGAGGTTATTGACGAGGGAACAGATGGCGTTGTTTTGCCTTCCGGCGCCATGCCCGTGGTGGCCAGCAGCGCCACCGTGCCGCTGCTCACGCTCGGGCGCGTGCATGCCGGCGCGCTCGCCGACGAGGAGGAGATAGCGCACCGCGTGGAGGTGCCCGCCTCGGTGTGCGCCGGGCACCCGCGCGCGTTCGCCCTGGAGGTCGAGGGCGACTGCATGAACCGCGTCATACCCGAGGGCAGCCACGTGCTGGTCGACCCCGACCGCCAGCCCGCCAACGGGTCCATCGCCGTGGTGGAGACCGAGGACTACCGCGCGGTCATGCGCCGCTGGTACAAGGGCAGCACCAAGCTGATGCTGTCGGCGGATAGCTTCGAGGACTACGAGGACATGATTTTCGGCATGGACGACGGCCCCGTGCGCGTGATCGGCACGGTGGTGTGGTTCCAGGCCGCCGACGAGATGGAGTAGCCGTGGGCGGGCGCGCGGCGATATACGCCCGCTTCTCGAGCCACAACCAGCGCGGCGAGTCCATAGAGATACAGGTGGAGAAGTCCCGCGCCTACTGCGCCGAGAACGACCTGCGCGTGGTGGCCACGTACTGCGACTTCGCGCAGACGGGCACCAACACCGACCGCGCCGAGTTCCAGCGCATGATGGCCGACGCCAAGCGAGGGCTGTTCGATTTCGTGGTCATATATAAAGTTACCCGAATCATGCGCAACCGCGACGAGATGGCCATGGCGCGCATCATGCTGCGCCGCTGCCGCGTCGAGATACTGTACGCGGGCGAGGACATTTCGGACGGCTCGGCGGGCGTGCTGCAGCTGGGCATGCTGGAGGTGCTGGCGGAGTACGAGAGCGCGCTCGACGGCGAGCGCATACGCGACGGCATACAGAAGAACGCCGAGCGGTGCATGGCCAACGGCTGCGTGCGCTACGGCTGGGACATAGTGGACGGGCGCTACGTGGTCAACGAGGAGGAGGCCGCCGCCATCCGCCTGGGCGTGCGCATGGTCTTGTCGGGCAAGTCGGTGGCCGACGTGGTGCGCGCCTGGGAGCCGTACCGCACCAAGCGCGGCGGCAAGTGGCGCTTCCAGACGGTGCGCCGCATACTGATGCGGCGGGAGAACGGCGGGGAGTACCGCTACGCGGGCGTGGTCGTGCCCGGCGGCATGCCCGCCATCGTTCCCATGGATGACGAGGAGAGGGTGATACGGATGCTTGAGGACTCGCACAGGCCCCGCGCCAAGACCGAAGCGTGGGACTTCCCGCTCACGGGCAAGCTCTACGACGGGCGCGACGGCGGGCTGATGACCGGCACCAGCGGCACGGGCAAGTCGGGCAGGCCCTATCACTACTACCGCTGCCGCAGCTGCGGGCGCACCGTGCGCCGCGATGTCGTGGAGAAGCGCGTGGCCGACGCCGTGCGCGAGGCCCTGGGCAGCGCCGACAGCCGCGAGCGCATCGCTCGCATGCTGGCCGACGCCGAGGAGGAGCGCGCCGACGAGAAGCCCTTGAGCGAGACCATAAAGGGCGAGCTGGCCAAGATCGAGACGGCGTTCTCCAACATATGGGCGGCCATCGAGTCGGGCATCGCGCCGCCGGGCGGCAAGGAGCGCATAGACGCGCTGAAGCGGCGGCAGGCGCTCCTCAAGGACGAGCTGCGCACGGCCGAGGCCCTTGAGGCCGCCCGCCTTGACTACGACCGCGCGCTGTTCTGGCTTGAGGGCATGGCCGCCGCCGAGGTGGACGACGCGCAGCTTCTGCGCACGTTCGTGGCGCGCGTGGTGCTGGGCGGCCCCGACGATGACGACGGCCTGCGCGTGGCGTTCACGTTTGACGATTCTGCCGGCTTGGGCGATAATCCGTCGCTGCCTGGCGCTATAGGTCCAGGTGGCGAGGTGTTCGACCGAATGAACGCCAGCTCCACCATAAGCAACAGGCAGGTAGATATTCGTATCTACCTGCCTTTTTATTTCTAGTCCGTACCGCGGAGAATCGAACTCTGTGCAGGGCACGGGCGTAAAGAAAACGCGTAAGCGTTTTTAGCCCGCGGGCGAGGGCGCCGGCAGGCGGCCGAAGCCGGTGCGTATTTGCGAAGCAAATACGCGGATTCTCCGCGCAAAGCCTCAACCCCATATAGATGCGATGTTATCGAATCTCAGCCCGCCATGCGCCGCATCAACGGATCCCCCCGTACCGCGGAGAATCGAACTCTGCGCAGGACGCGAGCGTAAAGAAAACGCCGCGTCAACGCAGGCCGGGACACGCTTTCCCAATGGCGGCCCAGGCGGAAAGTCCATCCCGGAATCCGCGCTCAGACTGGGACGTAGTTTCCGGATGGCGCCTCAAGCGGAAACTGCAACCCGGAATCGAGCCGTAGAGTGGGACGTGCTTTCCCAATGGCAGCTCAAGCGGAAAGCGCATCCCGGAATCTCGCCTCAAACTGGGACACACTTTCCGCTTCACCTGCCGCCTCAAAAACCCATGCGCTCTCGCCATCTCAAAACTGGGTAGAAGAAAGCCAAAACGCAATCGCAGGAGGTCAATATGACTGCAGAAGATAAGGCAAAGAACGCCGGCAAGGTCGCGCTCGTCCTGGAGGGCGGCAGCTTCCGCGGACAATTTACCGCGGGCGTGCTCGACGTTCTCATGGAGGCCGGCGTCGAGATTCCGGCTGTCTACGGTGTATCGGCCGGTGCCCTCAACGGCGTGAACTACAAGTCGCACCAGATCGGCCGTGCCAACCGCATCAACCTGGCTTTCTGCAGCGACAGCCGCTTCATGGGCGCCGCATCGTTTGCGTCTACGGGCTCTATTGTGGGTTACGACTTTATCTTCAACGATGTCCAGGACCGCCTGGATCCCTTTGACAACGAGACGTTCGACGCCAGCCCCATCGAGATGTACGCCGTCGCGACGGACATGCTTTTTGGAACCGCCACGTACCTGCCGGTCAAAAGCGCCGTGCTCGACCTCGATGCTGTGCGCGCCTCGACGTCGCTGCCGCTAGTGACGCCGCCGGTCGAGATTGACGGGCACAAATACGTCGATGGCGGCGTAGCCGATTCGGTCCCTATCGAGCATGTGCTCGAGGAGGCGGGCTTCGACCGTGCGGTCGTTATCGTTACGCAGGACCGCTCATACGAGAAGAAGCCTTACGAGTTTATGCCCGCCGCACGCGCCCGCTATGCCGACTACCCCTACCTGCTCGAGGCTATCGAGACGCGTCACGACCGCTATAACATCCAGCGCATGCACCTGTGGAAGTATGAGCGCGAGGGCCGTGCGTTGGTCGTCGCTCCGCAAAAGCCGGTCGAGGTCGGCCATGTTGAGCACGATCCGGCAAAGCTCCTCGACCTGTATATTCAGGGTCGTCAGGAGGCAAAGCGCTTGCTGGGAGATATCGAGGCGTTTGTCGAGCGCTAGTGTCGCGACGTCATGACCCATGGACGACATGTGCAGAAACTCTGGTCGGAGCCAAAATACCTGTTGACTCGAGCGGCGAGCGGGGTAATATGGACGGGTTACTTGCAGAGCCCCGTGAATCTCTGTAACAACACGTACTGTACATGGAGGAGTCTAAGTGATTTCGAAATCGACTCACTACGCCAAGCAGGGCGAGGTCCAGCGCAACTGGGTTCTCGTCGACGCCGATGGTGCTGTCCTGGGCCGTCTTGCCACCCAGATCGCAATGATCCTGCGCGGTAAGAACAAGCCCCAGTTCACGCCCAACAGCGACTGCGGCGACTTCGTCGTCGTCATCAACGCCGATAAGGTCCAGCTTACCGGTAACAAGGCCGACACGAAGACCTATTATCGCCACAGCGGCTACAACGGCGGCCTCAAGGCTGAGAGCTTCCGCCAGGCTATGGAGAAGCACCCGGAGAAGGTCATCGAGCGCGCCGTTCGCGGCATGCTGCCCAAGACCACCCTCGGCCGTGCCCAGATGACCAAGCTTAAGGTCTACGCTGGTGCCGAGCATCCGCACGCTGCCCAGAACCCCACGAAGATTGAGCTGGAGGCTTAAAGATGGCTGAGAACACCGTTGTCTACCAGGGTACCGGCCGTCGTAAGAACGCCGTCGCCCGCGTCCGTCTCGTCCCCGGCACCGGCAAGGTGACCATCAACAAGCGTGACGCCGAGCAGTATTTCGGCCGTCATCAGCTCGTTGAGAACGCCCTTGCTCCCTTCAAGGTGACCGACACCGCCGGTCAGTTCGACGTTATCGCTCTGTGCGATGGCGGCGGCATCTCCGGTCAGTCCGGCGCTCTGCGCCTGGGCATCGCTCGCGCTCTTCTGAACGCTGGCGACTACCGTGCTGACCTCAAGAAGGCCGGTTTCCTTACGCGCGATGCTCGCGTGGTCGAGCGCAAGAAGTACGGCCTCAAGAAGGCCCGCCGCGCTCCCCAGTTCTCCAAGCGCTAAGGTTTTATCTCCTTTCGAGATACAATGTACAAGCGGGGCCTGCCGATTCCTCGGCGGGTCCCGCTTTTCTTTTTCGACTAGGGTGGGCGGTTGCATATCGCCTGCTTGGGAAGGAGCGATCCTATGCCCCAGAACATCTTCGGTACCGACGGCGTCCGTGGCGTCGCCAATGCCGACCTCTCGTGCGACCTCGCGTTTCGCCTGGGCCGTGCGGCGACCAAGTTCCTTGGTCCGGACATCTGCATCGGCCGCGATACGCGTCTTTCGGGCACCATGCTCGAGAGTGCTCTGACCGCCGGCATTATGGCCGAGGGCGGCCGTCCGCACTGCTGCGGCGTTATCCCTACGCCGGCCGTGGCGCTGCTCACCGTCCAAAACGAGCTTGACGGCGGCATCGTCATCTCCGCTTCGCACAATCCTCCGGAGTTCAACGGCATCAAGTTCTTTAGCCGCAAGGGCATGAAGCTTCCCGATGCTGTCGAGGAAGAGATCAGCGCCTGGGTCATGTCCGAGGAGGCCATGGCTGCCGACACGTTGCCGACCGGTGCCGGCGTGGGCCACATCATCAAGATGAAGGACGCCCGCAAGGCCTATGTCGATCATGCCATCAGCACGCTCGACGGCCTTAAGCTCGACGGACTGGTTGTTGCCGTCGACTGCGGCCACGGTGCTTCGTGCCAGACCACGCCTGCCGCGCTCCAGCGCCTGGGCGCCACGGTCCATGCCATCAACACCGATTACTGCGGCACCGACATTAACGTTGAGTGTGGCTCCACGCACCTTGAGCCCCTGCGCGAGCTCGTGCTGCGCACCCACGCCGATATCGGCCTTGCCCACGACGGCGACGCCGATCGTGTGCTGTTCGTGGACAGCGAGGGCAACGAGATCGATGGCGACTACATTCTTGCCATCTGTGGCTCCGACCTTGCTGCTCGCGGCAAGCTCGCCAACTCTGAGATCGTCTCGACCGTTATGTGCAACCTCGGTTTCTCCATCGCCATGAAGGAGCAGGGATTTGAGATGGTCCAGACCGCCGTGGGCGACCGTTATGTTCTTGAGCGTATGCTCGAGGACGGTGCCGTCATCGGCGGCGAGCAGTCCGGCCACATCATCTTCCTGGAGCACAACACCACCGGCGACGGCTTGGTGACGGCCCTGCAGTTGCTGGCCGTGCTCAAGCGCACCGGCCGCACCCTCACCGACCTTGCCGGCATCATGAAGAAGTACCCGCAGGTGCTCGTCAACGTGCATTCGGACAACAAGGCCGGCCTGGACGATTGCCAGCCCATTTGGGACGCCGTCGCTGCCGCCGAGAAGGAGCTCAACGGTCGCGGCCGCATCTTGGTGCGCCCGAGCGGTACCGAGCCGCTGGTTCGCGTTATGGCCGAGGCGGAGACGCACGAGCTGACCCAGCGTGTTGTTGACGATATCGTCGAGGTTGTCAAGCGCGAACTTCCCTAATGGCCAAAAACGGGTGCCAAGTGGTAAACTGACAAGGTTATTTTGATTGATTGGTATGTCCGAGGGGGAGCATGTTCACTAAAGTCCTGAGGTCTTTTGGTATGCGTGGTCGAGTCCTTACGCTGGATGCTCCCATCTCGGGCGACGTCATTCCGCTCTCCGAGGTAAACGATCAGACGTTTGCCACCGGCCTTTTGGGTCAGGGCGTGGCGATTCAGCCTACCGGCACGCGCGTGATTGCGCCGGCAGACGCCAAGGTCGAGGCCATTTTTCCCACGGGACACGCCGTTGCGCTTAACACAGTCGATGGCCTGGACGTGCTCATCCACGTTGGTTTGGACACTGTTCAGCTCGAGGGCAAGCACTTTACCGTACATGCGCAAGTGGGTGACATCGTCCATAAGGGCGATGTACTCATTGAGTTCGATCGCGAGGCAATTGCTGCCGAGGGCTACGATGTGACGGTTCCCATCTTGGTGTGCAACTCCGTTGAGTTCTCGAGCATCAAGGGCTCCGTTGGCGTGCATGTCGAAGAGATGGACCAGCTTATCGTTGCTCGCGAGCGCTAGCAAGTGCACGTGGCCATTAGCCTACAATTCAAACACGTTTACGGAGGGCGCCCTTGAAAGAGGACGCCCTCCGTGGCAAGATGGGATTTGTCCGAAGCTAAAAGGCTTTGGGTCACCGTGGACGGGCAGGGGCCTCGACGCGGCTAGACACGAGACACATACATTACGCGACCTCGCCCTGGTGGCCGCACACGTTGGTTGCGGCCGACGCGGGCCGCGGGCAAGTGCTTGTAAGGGAGCCTTGCCTCTCTTGTACGAGAAAGGACGCGTAATGAAGATCATTAAAGCTAAAGACTACGAGGATATGAGCCGCAAGGCCGCTAATATCATCTCGGCCCAGGTTATCCTCAAGCCCGACTGTGTGCTGGGCCTTGCCACCGGCTCCACCCCGATCGGTGCCTACAAGCAGCTCGCTGCTTGGTACAAGAAGGGCGACGTCGACTTTGCCGAGGTCAGCACCTACAACCTGGACGAGTATCGCGGCCTTTCGCACGACGATCCCCAGAGCTATCACTACTTCATGCGTGAGAACTTCTTCGATCACATCAACATCGACCTTAACAACACGCATGTGCCCGATGGCTCCAACCCCGACGCCGCCGCTGCCTGCTCTGAGTACGACAAGATCGTCGCCGAGGCCGGTTACCCGGATCTGCAGCTGCTCGGTATTGGCAACAACGGCCACATCGGCTTCAACGAGCCCGATGACCACTTCTCCAAGGGCACGCACTGCGTCGACCTCACCGAGAGCACCATTCAGGCCAACAGCCGCCTGTTCGACAGCATCGACGATGTTCCCCGTCAGGCCTACACCATGGGTACCCAGACCATCATGTATGCCCGTATGATCCTGGTTGTCGCCAACGGCGAGGCCAAGGCTCAGGCCGTGCATGACATGTGCTATGGTCCGGTTACGCCCGAGTGCCCGGCTTCGATCCTGCAGCTGCACACCAACTGCGTTGTCGTTGCCGATGAGGCCGCCCTTTCGCTCTGCGAGTAGCGCGAATCCTGCAGCTCGACATAGCCTTGCCTAAGGCCTCCGCTTTGCGGGGGCCTTTTTGCTATCCCTTTTTACCCACTTGACCAAAATCTTGCCGCAAGCTTGACGAATGCCGGATGCCCAACAGCTTGATTCATTCCATACCAGATTCTATGCAAAAATGCCACTAGAAGGTCGTAGACGGTAGCGGGTGCTAGGCGAGTTGAATGACATGGCTGAACCTTGTTCATCTGCGTTACACTGCCGCTTAGATGGGACAAGCTGACAAGCTCATTTACCTGCTTAAAGACCGATTAGTCGGGGGATTAATAACAATCGGCCCTCGCTGTACAAAAACTTGCCGCTTGCGTACCAAAAGACAACCTAAAACACAAGGTCGCTCTATTCATAGCGCGGCTTGTATGGTCTTGCGGCTACAGTGTCCATACGGTCGAGTTGAGGAGCGGGCATGGTAAACGATTTGAGCGGTATAGACGACCTCGAGCTGATGCCGCTGGGCGGAGGCTATATGGTGCGACGCGAACGCTTGATGAATGAGCTTATCGCCAAGGGCCGAAAGGCCGGCATCGTGGTTCTTTATGCGCCCGACGGGTTTGGGAAGACCTCGGTGCTGCTGCAGTACACCCATGAGGTTAAATGCGACCCGACGCGAGGCCCCGTGCGGATTATCGAGGCCGATCGCGCCATTGGGCGCGAGGTGTTTATGCAGCTCGAGGTGGTTACCGAAGAACTCAAAGACAAACCGCACTCCCTTATCGCGATTGATAATGTGCCAAACCTCGATCAGCACGATACCGAAGACCTCATCGACAGGATTCGCGGCCTGCGCGCTATGGGGGTTGGGGTCTTTATCTCCTGCCGTCCTTCAAATCGTCAGCTGATTCATGGGCTGGGCGATTCGGTTAAGATCAATGCGCAGATGCTCAAGGTGCATGCCTATGAGTATTCGGCGTGGGCATCGGCGTTTTCGATCAGCACATCGCTCGACTTCTATCAGCTCACGCAGGGCGTGCCCGAGCTCGTTTCGGCATTGCAGACGGGTCTGTATGGCCAAGGCGACGTAGCCGGCCTGCTCGAAAACGAGATTGTCAACGTATATGGCGCGGCACTTGCCGATCTGGCTTCGCTCGACAATAATGCGCTGTTTTGCGTGGCATGTCTCATGGTTTTGATGGGCGAGGGCAATATCGCAGAACTCGAGGCTTGCGGGATGAGGCTGTCGATGGTCGACCAGTCCTATTTTGTACGCGACTACCCGATCTTTGGCTTGGATCCCGCCGAGCGGAGTTTTACGTGTCTGGGCACGGAGGATAACGGACGCTTGCGCTTGCGTAAGTTGGTGGCCGAGGTTCGCCCCGAACTTGTTCCGAGGGCGGCCCGGATTTTGCTTAAGGCGGGCCGATGCGATGCGGCGATGGGCCTGGCGGACGCCTTTTTGGACCGTGAAGCGGTCCTTGAACTTGCTGGGCAGTATGGGGTCGATCTGGCTCTGACGGGGCACGGGGCCGATATCTGCCGAGCGGCGCTGGGCACGATCGATGCCGACGATCCGGCTCCAGAGCCAACGCCTGCCGAAGCGCTTGGCGTATATCTGGCAGCGGTCAGCGTGTCCAATACAAAGCTCGCTCGCTATATGGCATCGGTCATCGAGCGCGGGGGCGAACGGGCGGCCTGCGAAATAGACCCTGTTTCATGGAGGGTGGCCCAGACGCTGACGGCTGTTTGCTATGGGGACAACGGGCTTGGGCTTCCTACGAACCTGGCCGTGCCAGAAATCGAGACATCCCATACCGCACTCGATATGTTGTCTGCGCATATCGAGGTCAAGCGGTGCCTGACCGAGCGGGGAGATGACGGCGGCGTTCTACAGCAGCTCAAAACGAGCAAGGCCTACGACTGCGAGCTCGACATCGCGAGGATTGTTATACGGGCCGATAGCATGCTGGTGGAGCTCTTTGACGGGTCGTTTGCGGGAACCGACGAGCGCGACGACGAGATGACGGTGGTGCGGGAGGCGCTCGACGTACGTGGGCTTAAGGCGATGGCTATCTGGGTGCGCATGGTGTTGGCGGCACGGCGGCTCCTTTCCGGCTTGCCGGTAACCGACGACGCGGCGTTCAACGAGCTCGATCGTTTTGCCGTGCGCATGCGCGACAACCAGATTCAGCTGTTTGGCCTGTTGCTAGAAGGCTGGCAGTCGCTGGCAGAGGGACGGCCGGTTAATGCAAAGTTCCGTGCGGTCCAAGTGCTCAAACTTGCCGAGGAGTCGATTGGGTACATGCGCGATAACGCATTGCTGCTGGAGCGCGCGGCATATCTGCGTAACACCTCGATGGTTTCGGTACGCGAGGAAGCGGAGCTACTCGATATAAGCCAGACGCAGGTTGGTGGCGCAGAAGCCTGGATGGTGGCGCTGCATTTGGCCTGTGCGGGCCGAGACAGCGATCTTGCGGCCTGGATGTCCATGAATCGTGCGGGGATTCTAGAGCCATCGTATCGGCTCTTTGCGCGCCTTGCCATGCATTGTCTGGGCGAGCCGGCGGCCAGGATACGCAAGAAGCTTCCCGTGCGCGAGCTGTCGCGGTACTCGCTGCGCGACGATTTGGAGGGGGAGGGCGAGCGCCTATTCCAGGCCGGCGAGGTTGAAGCCGTTGATACCATCGACCATATCGAGATTCGCATGTTTGGTGCGTTTCGCGCCGAGCGCGACGGGTTTCCCATCACGGACAAAATGTGGCGCCGCAAGAAGGCGGCGACGCTTGCCGAGCGGCTTGCGCTGGGCATGGATGCGCTCGTCGATCGTGAGACGCTGGCCATGGAGCTGTGGCCCCATGCCGAGTTCAATAGCGCCCGCAACAACCTGTACTCGACGATATCGCGCTTGCGGTCGGCTTTGGGACCGACGCCGGATGGCAAGTCGTGCGTGCTCATCCAAAATGAATGCATTGGGCTCAACGGCGACTACGTCAAGACCGATGTACGGCTGTTTGACCAGATAAGCCGCGAGGTTTTGGGAAATCGCACGGGTGCGCGCGGGCCCCATTTAGTTGAGCTGTGCCTTAAGATTGAGCAGCTTTATGCCGGACCGCTGTATGTTCCCAATGGCTGTAATCCCACCTACTTTTTGCGCATGCGGCGCATTATGCAGTCAAAGTACATCGATTGCATGATTAAGGGAGCAAATGCCGCTCTAGAAGAAAACGATCTGCAGTCGGCGATTTGGCTGGCGGAGTCGGGGCTTCGACAGGAAACGGCGCGTGAGGATATGGCTGTCTCTTATACACATCTCCG
>CABSMZ010000045.1 GCA_902478875.1 uncultured Collinsella sp. | reverse complement strand
CATAAGAGCGTTCATGGCGTGACGTGCCCTAAATCCTATCTGGACCTGTGCACCGAGCACGTGGTGGTTATGGACTACGTCGACGGCATTTCGATCGCCGATCCTGAACGCTTGGTGGCCGAGGGCTATGACCTGGAAAAGATCGGCTCGGCGATTGTCGAGGACTATTCGACGCAGGTGCTCGACGACGGCTTTTTCCATGCCGACCCGCATGCGGGAAACATCATCCTCAAAGACGGAATTGTCTACTTTATCGACTTGGGCATGGTCGGACGCATGTCGAGCCACGACCGTGGCATCGTCAAGGATATGATCTTTGCCGTGGCCGAGGGCGACGTGCCAAAGCTCAAGGATTCGCTCATGCGCTTCGCCGTGACGCGTGGCGACTCGGCTGAGCTCGATCATTCGGCCTTTTTGTCCGATTTGGACTTTATCGTGGCTGACTTTGCGGGCCTTGACCTGAAGGATCTGGATATCGGCGAGTTTTTGACCTCGCTGTTAAACCTCGCGCGCAAAAATGACGTTGAGCTGCCGAGCGTGGTGACGATGTTCGCCCGCGGCATGGTGACGCTCGAGGGCCTGTTGACCGAGTACATGCCCAACGTCAACATGATCCAGATCATCCAGACGCACATCAAAAACGAGAAGAGCGCCTATGCCCGCATGCGCGAGATGAGCCGCGACTTTGCAGCGAGCAGTTATCGCGCGGCAAAAGGCTCGCTTGAGGCAGCCGAGTATCTGGGCTTGGCTTCGCGCATGCTCACGCGCGGCCAGCTTAAGGTGAACACGCAGATCATGAGCAGCGATAAGGCGCTGCGACAGCTAGGTGGGATTATCGACCGCATGTCGATGGCTATCGTTATCGCCGGTCTGTTTATCGGTTCGTCGGTGGTGTACTATGCACGCATCGAGCCGGTTGTGTTTGGTATCCCAGTCATTGGCTTTATGGGCTACGTGAGCGCGCTGGTGCTGGCGCTTATGCTGGGTCGCAATATCTGGCTCAACAGCCACGGCGGCAAGCACTAGAGGCTGCGACCGTCACCGCATTCTCCTATCGCAAACAATAGCTTTTACCTTGGGCTTCGCCTGCGTGCGAGGCCCTTTTGCGTGATAGCATATTGACGGTATTAATCGATGGCCTAGATGGTGGTGCGGAGACGCACGAATGCGCGGTTTTCCTGCGCGTTTGGGAGAATCGGGGTGCAAGTCCCCGGCTGTACCAGTAACCGTAATTCCTCTTGGCTCGGGATGCTCGCGTCGCAGATCGGACGACGTGCCCGAGCCGTTAAGGTTAAGTCGGATCGCCTCCCATCTTGCACGTTGCCGCGGCGTATGCCGCCGGTGTGCATAGGGCTCTGGAGGGAAGGGGACCCCGATGGGGGAACTCGAGCGCAACATGCGCGATGACGTGGGGCAGCCTCAAGGCAACGCTCCAAGTACAGACAATGGGGGACAAATGGATATGTTTGAGGACGAGCGTGAGCGCGCCTCGTTGCATCGTCGTGGCGCGATTGCACGCGGTGTAGCCAAGCGCGGCCTGGTGGCATTCCTGGCCTTCGCGATGGCCTTTGGCACCACGCCGGCTCAACTGTGGGCCGAGGGCGCCGAGGGCATTGCCGAGGCTGTGGCTCAGGCTGCGACGCCGGGCGAGGACGCAGCGCTTGCGGGCGGTACCGCCGAGCAGAGCGGCACCGAGGTCTCGGATTCCGAGGGCGCGCCTGCAGCTAGTGCCGCCACAACAGAGGCAGCAACTGGCGACGAAGGCTCGGCGACGGGGGAGAGCCCTGCTACGAGCGAGCAGTCTTCGACGGCATCCGCTGGCCAAGCAGGATCTGCCGCCGCGACTGCCGTCCAGACGGAGAACCCGACAGAAACCGGCGATGTCGCCAAGAAGCAAGTCGAGGTCTCGTTCTCGATTATCGGCACCGATGCCGACGGCAAGGCTCAGACCTGGGTGGCACCCACGCAGCTCAAGCTCGACGAGGGCGCGACGGCTGCGGATGCCTTCGTTAAGCTGCAGCAGAAGACGGGCTTCAAGGCAGACTACGATCCGAACACGGCATACGGTTTCTACCTCAAAAGCATCACATCCCCGAGCGATGGCCGTACGCTTGCCTTCGATCCGACGACTTATGCCTTCTGGCAGCTGTTCGTCGACGGTGCGTCTTCCTCGGTTGGCGCGAGCAGCGTTAAGCTCACCCAGGGGCAGAAGGTTGAGTTTGCCTATACGGCTGGTAGCGCGTCCCCTGTCGTTAAGGACCAGGTTGCCGCAAATGTGACCGTCATTGGTCGCGATGCCCAGGGCAAGACTCAGGCTTGGGTCGATAACGCGCAGTATGTGGTGACGTCCGGCTCGAGCGCGCTTGATCTTACGAAGGTCGCACTCGAGGCGAACGACATTGACGCCGTTGCTGCGGGCTCCTTCATTCTGAGCCTTAAGTACAACGGTGTTGAGCTGGGTACGCCCCAAGATTATTCGACCTATTGGCAGCTGTTCATCAACGGCAAGTCGAGTGACTATACGGCGGACAATGTCACCATCCATGCCGGCGATACCGTTACGTGGTTCTACGGTGGCTGGGGCGACCAGCTGCCCTCCGATTCTGTCCATGCTTCTGTTCAGGTTCTCGGTAAGGACAAGGACGGCAAGCAGCAGGTTTGGGCTTCGACGGGCCAGACGAGTCTCAAGGCAGGCTCCACTGCCAAGGATCTCCTTGAGCAGACCGGCCTTAAGCTCGATGCTAGCGAATCGTCTTGGGGCTGGTTCCTCAACGGCATTTATTCGCCGTTCGATGGTAAGTCCTATGGCTGGGATGCTGCGACCAATAGCTATTGGCGCTTCTACGTAAATGGCAAGTTCGCCGACGTTGGCGCCGGTGCCTACGAGCTCCATGAGGGCGATGCCGTCACCTTTATGTATGGTGCTGACGCCGATGCCCTCCCCGGTCAGGTGCTTGGATCCGCCGATGTTATCGGTCCCGATGTCAACGGGAACAATACGCGTTGGGGCACGGCAAGCAATGTTTCTCTGCCCGAAGGCTCCACGGCCCAGAACCTTATTGAGGCAGTTCTGAAGGCCAAGGGCGTTGCGTACAACGGCTCCCAGAGTGGTGAGTACTGGTTCCTGAATTCCATTACTTCGCCGTTCGATCACAAGCCGTATGGTTGGGATGCTGCGACCAATAAATATTGGCATCTGTATATCAACGGAGAGCCCTCCTTACTCTGCGCCAATCAGATTACGCTCAAGAGCGGCGATAAGGTCACGCTTGCCTATACCACCGATAATTCGCCCATGCCCGATCCCGACAAGATTGTCGTGGATCCGAGCGCGACGACTCCTGATTGGGATGCCGAGTGGGCCGGCTACGGCAACAGTGGCAACGGTTCGACCGTAACGGATGCCAAGACGCCTGCGCAGGCCGCCGGTCTTAAGTGGGCCTTCGATTGGAAGGCCGAGTCTGGTCAGCAGTATGCCAACTGCAGCGAGCCTGTCATTGCTAACGGCTTTGTGTACATCGCGACCGAGAACGAGCTCATTAAGATCGATTCGTCCACGGGCAAAAAGGTTGCCTCTGCGCCGCTCGCCTCCAAGGTGAGCTATACCTCTCGTCCGATCTATACCAATGGCCTTATCATCGTTCCGCTCAACGGCGGTGCGGTCCAGGCGATTACTGCAGACAAGCTGATCTGCAAGTGGCTGACGCCTGGTTTGACGGACTTGACGCAGAGCTCCTGCACCGTCGTTTCGGACGGCGAGTACGTCTATGTAGGCACGGCTGATGGGAAGAAATACGCCAACGGTTCCTTTACGCGCATCAAGATCACCACAGGCGAAGTCTCTTGGCAGAACATCGACGCAGCTGAGGGCTATTATTGGACTGGCGCTGCCCTGACGGATAAGTACGCCATCGTCCCCACGAGCGCAGGTACGCTTAAGTGCATTGATAAGGCAACGGGCGATGTCGTTTCGACCATGAAGCTCGGCACCCTTGCGAACGCTGACTGCGTCGCCGATCCGTCCAATGGCTCGACCTTCTATCAGATGACGCACGACGGAAAGCTCCATGTGATTTCGCTTTCGGCGAAGGGCGTGCTGAGCGAGCAGAAGACGGTCGACCTGGGTCTCACGAATAACATGAGCGCCCCGGCGATGTCTGGCGACAACTTGATTGTCGGTGGGCAGACGGCTACTGGATCTGCTCTGGTTCTCTATAATCTGAAGACTGGTAAGACCACGATGGTCACCGCTGCTGACGGTAAAGAGCTACCGGCCGGATTTAACGGTATTGCTGCTACTCCGCTGGTGAGTGTTCAGGGCGGCAAAACCTATGTGTACTTCACCGTTAATAGCGCGGATAGCAAGGACTACGTCAGCTACTCTGCTGGTGGTGGGGTGTATCGCTATACGCTCGGCGATGCAGAGGCGACGCAGATTTATGATGCGGCTGGCCATTACCAGTACTGTGACTCTCCGGTCATTGCCGATGCTTCTGGCAATCTCTACTACATTAATGATTCGGGCACGCTGTTTAAACTTGGAGCTGTCGAGTCTTGGACGGTTGCCTTTAATTCCAACGGCGGGTCTGCTTGCGACACTAAGTTTGTTGCCACGGCCGATGGCAAGCTGGTCAAGCCGGCCGATCCGACGCGCGATGGCTACACTTTCGGCGGTTGGTATACCGATGAGGCTTGCACGCAGGCGTATGACTTTAGCACGCCGGTGACGGCCGATCTGACGCTGTATGCCAAGTGGACCAAGAATGCCGTTAACCCTGGCGGTAATGGCGGCGCTGGTTCGAATGGCGGCGGCGGTTCTGGTACCGGTACTGGTTCTGGCACTGGCACTGGCACGGATTCCGGCTCCGGCTCGAAGGGCGGCGCTGTCGCCCCGGGTCATAAGCCGACGACCAAGACGACGGTGTCGACCAAGACCGAGACCAAGGACAACAAGTCCGACAAGAAGGACTCCGATAAGTCCGATAAGAAGGACGAGAAGAAGTCTGACAAGAAGGACAGCAAGTCCGACAAGAAGTCCGACAAGAAGTCCGATTCCAAGTCCGATACGGGTGCTGCTTCTACGACCACTGCTAAGAAGTCCTCTAGTGCTTCCGAGCAGGAGACTGGCACCAACCCGCTCGCCATTGTTGGCGTTGCCGCCGGCGTCATCGGTCTCGCCATCGTCGGCGTGTTCGTGTTCACCAAACGTCGGTAGGTGAGGGTTGTGTCCAATAAATCCAAGGACGCTGACCCCAAGCAACCAGATTCCTCGTTCATTCAGTTCGACGATGCAAAGCAACAGGGCGCCGCTTCGGCGGCGTCCGCCTCTCGTCGCAAGGCGCTCCTTGGCGTTCTTGCTGCCGCGTGCACCATTCTGATCGTCGTCTCGCTGGGCTTCGTCCATCCTTCCGAGAGCGGCGCCTGGTCCATTGACTGGATCGTTCAGACCGTGACGGGGGAGAGCGTCGTCGCCAAGGACACCAAGGGGTTTGGCTCGACTACGACTACGACTTCGGGCGAGGCCAGTTCCAAGGATTCCGAGTCTTCAAACAAGGAATCGGACAAAAACTCGGATAGCAAGAAGTCCGAGGACCGGGGCGGCAAGAAGTCTGGCGATAAATCCGCTGCCCAAAATACGGGAGCCGGTGATACTTCCAATGCGTCTGGCGGTGCTTCTTCGGGCGGTGGCCAGTCGTCTGATGGAGCCTCATCCTCTAATGGTGGAAACGCCTCCTCGGGCAGCCAAAGCGGCTCACAGGAGTCCAACTACGTTACGGTGACGGTTTCGGTCACATCGAGCGCTGTGGGCAATCCCGTGTCCTCTGGCGGCACCTTTACCTTTAACGAAGGCGCCACCGTTTACGATGCCCTGTGCGCGCTGGGCCTTTCTGTCAACGCACACGGCTCATCGTACGGCACGTATGTTTCTGCGATTGGTGGTTTGGCCGAGAAACAGTACGGCGGCACGAGCGGCTGGATGTACTCCGTCAACGGCACAACGCCCATGACGGCCTGCAGTAACTACGTTCTCTCCAATGGCGACAACGTCGTTTGGTATTACGTAACGGGCTAGAGGCCTCGACATAGCGCGCCAGACGGGCGGTTCGGACAAACATCCGGGCCGCCCGTTTTTCGTGCGAATGGGACTGGGTCGCCGGGTCTCTCGGCAAACAAAAAACCGGTTGGAATGGGAATTCCAACCGGTTATACATTCAAGCAAATAGTGAATCGACTATGACCGTGCGCCCTCGAGGAAGAAGCGGCGGCTGAAGTAGTTGTACCAGGTGACGAGGAACGTGGCGATGGCCTTCATGGCTTGGTAGCCGATGCTCAAAAACGTGACGCCCACAAACATATACAGGTCGTTGAGGCCCAGGCCGATCACCGACAGGATGGTGAAGATCGTGAACTCACGCTTGCGGCTCATGCCTTCGCGGTGGTCGAACACGTACTTCATGCTGAGCCAGTAGTTGACCACGACGGACGTGATAAACGAAACCGTGGTGCTCATCAAAAAGTCGAGGTGGAACAGCTCGACGAGCGCAATGAGCATGCCCCAGTCGATGCCAAAGGAGATAAGACCCACGACAGCAAACTTGAGGAACTGCTTGGTATGAGGTTGTGCCAGCGCCTTGCGCACGTAATCACATCCAATGCGTTGATGAATCGAGCAGAGGATACTTTAGAGCTTTTACAAGGGAAACGTAAGGTCTTTGCCAATAACTATATGAACTCGCCAAATTTTCAAGAGCTAATCCGCAAACGTAAAATATTTGCCCGTAAACGAGCGACACCCACGGACGATACTGCGCTGAGTGCGCGTCGTCCGTGGGCGCCGTAATGCTGCAGGGGTTTCGAGCTATTTTGTCTCGTCGCCCTCCAGGAAGATTTTTCGGGTCACAAAGTTGTAGACCATGACAAGCGCGGTGGCGCAGATCTTGGCGATATTGGCCTCGAGTCCCAGGCCGGCGTTGAGCGCCAGCACGATGCCGTCGTTGAGCACCAAACCGATCACGGACAGCACGACAAAGATGATGAACTCGCGGCGGCGGCTCATGCCTTCCTTGTGCGCAAACACGTACTTCATGCTTGCGAGGTAGTTAAAGATGAGCGAGATGATAAAGCCGCTGGTGTTGGCGATTAGGATGTTGAGGCCGAGACCGTAGTGGAGCAGATTCATAATGCCAAAGTCGATAACCGTGGCAATGACACCGACGACGCCAAATTTCATGATCTGCGCAAGGAGCTTTTGCATGGTACCTGCCTTAGGGTGGCGCGGGGACGCCGTGGGGATGACAAACTCAGCAAGTTTAGCCAATCCCCGCGGGTGGGGCTAGACGCGCTCCTCGATAGCACCGTTTCTATATGCATCGAGCAGCTGGCGCAGATCCTGGATCTGGCTGCGAATCTTGGCGCCAGTATCGGTGTCGCTCACCATGCGGCGACGGTCTGCTTGGTCAAAACGGTTGGTCTCGCTTTCGATGTCCACGTTGCGCGTGAGTGCCTCGGCAACCGTCGTAAAGGCCCGGTGCGACTTGAGGCGGCAGCCGCGCGAGCTCGAGATGAGCGTATAGCCGGCGATGCCCGTCTTGGGATGGTAAGCGCGGCAGAAGCCGCCATCGATGACCAGCAGCTTGCCCTCGGCGCGGATGGGCTGCTCGCCCTTGGTGGTTTTAACGGGCGTGTGGCCGTTGATGATGTGGCCGGTCGGCGAGCATGCCATGGGCGCGACGCCAAACTCGCGCATGATATCATCGCAGACCGAGGGCGACTTGGTAAGCGTAAAGTACGGGTCCATCGGCTCGACCCAGGTGCTCTTATCGGCGATATAGGCGCGCTCAAAGGTACGCACCAGGCGTCCGCTGGCGGGTGAATTGAAGCCAATCCACAGGTACCACATCCAGTCGAGGGCATCGCGGTCGCCCACGCGCCACGCGCGGCGGGCGATGTGGTCGCAAAAATCGAGATAATCACGGCCAGCGTGCCAGGTGCCCAGGCAGTTCATGCTGCTAAAGGTGCCGTCCTCGTTGAGCGGCACGCAGCCATGGAAGAGCAGGTTGCCGTTGGCGACCTTGTACATCGAGCCGTGGGAATAGAGGAAATCGATATGGCGATGCAGGTGATCGGCGGTGACAAACTCGGACACGAGCTTGTCGATGATGTGCTGCTCCTGAGACGTGAGCGTATAGGGGTCCGCCGGGTCGACGGTGGGGAAGTCGTTGGTCGTGAGCGGCCACACGCTGCCGTCGGCGAGCGTGACCGTGCCGGTGTCGTGGTCGATCTTGTCGAGTAACAGGCGGTCGGTCATATCGAACTCGGGGTGGCGCTGGATAATCTGGCCCTCGAGCTTAAAGAGCAGCACGTTGATGGCCTTGATCAGCGGGGTGATGGACTCACCGGCGGTGTAGGTGGCATCGGCAAAGGCGACAAGCTCACGCAACGAGATGCCGTAGTCGTTCTCCAGGATCTCGTAGTTGTCGTAGCGTAGGTTGTTGCGCAACACCGTGGCGATGCAGGCGGGCTCACCGGCCGCAGCGCCCATCCACAGCAGGTCGTGGTTGCCCCACTGGATGTCGAGCGAATGGTAGGTGAGCAGACGGTCCATAATCTTGGCCGCGCCGCCGCCGCGGTCGAAGATGTCGCCCACCAGGTGCAGGTGGTCGACGGCCAGGCGCTTGATGAGCGAGGCGAGCGACTCAATAAAGTCGTCGGCGCTGGCGGTCTCCAGGATGGACTCCACGATGCGCTCGTGATAGCGCACGCGATAGTTGTTCTCGTCCGGGTGCGTGTGCAACAACTCGTCGATGATATAGGCGTAATCGCGCGGGATGGCCTTACGCACCTTGGAGCGCGTGTAGCGGCTTGAAAGTGAGCGAGCGACCATGATGAGCTGGTCAAGCATCGTCTTGTACCAGGTGGGCGAGTCCTCGCGCTGACTGCGGACCAGGTCGATCTTCTCGCGCGGGTAGTAGATGAGCGTACACAGCTCGCCCTTTTCGTCAAAGGAGAGCGTGTCGCCAAAGATCTCGTCGACATGTTCGCGCACGACGCCCGAGCAGTTGTTGAGGATGTGCATAAAGGCTTCGTACTCACCATGCACGTCGCTCATAAAATGCTCGGTGCCCTTGGGTAGGTTGAGGATGGCCGAGAGGTTGATAATTTCGGTAAATGCGGATTGTTCGGTGGGGAACTGTCTCGACAGCAGGCGCAGATACTTGAAGTCTTGCGGGTTGCGATCGAATGCGACCATGAAACACCTTCCGATGGGGCTGGTAAAACTGATAAACAGCGTCAAACGTTTATCAGTATGCGCCGCTTTTGTTTCGATTTTGCGCCAGCGGCTGAATTGTCGGCTGAATGGTTTGGTAAATCGATTTAGTGAAGGTAGATGTGTTGGTTGGGTGGAGACGACAGAGGGTGTTTTCTCAGATATTTATGCGTGGGGCCGGTGGAGACGATGGTGGTAAAGATGTTCACTATTTTTGGTTCGATTTGGTAAATAGTGGACATATGTACCGCATGTAGGCTCACTGTGCGATAATTTGCGCAGCAATGAGTAAGGAGCCTCATATGAGTGATTATGTCCTGACCTGTGAATCCGCCGCCGACCGAACCCGTGAGTTCTTTGCGGCGCGCAATATCCCTGTCGTGTGTTTTCATTACGAGATCGACGATGTTGTCTATACGGACGATCTGTATCAGTCGATTACGCCGGACAAGTTTTTTGCCCAGATTGCCGCGGGCGCCATGCCCAAGACGTCTCAGGTGAGCGTGGGCGAGTACGAGGAGTTTTGGGAGCCGTTTGTTGCCGAGGGTAAAGACGTGCTGCACCTGACGTTGTCGTCGGGTATTTCGGGCACGTATGGATCGGCCTGCGTCGCGGCGCAGATGCTCGCGGATCGCTATCCCCAGGGCGGCAAGGTGCGCGTCATCGATTCGCTGGGGGCGTCTTCGGGCTTTGGTCTGTTGCTGGAATATGCCGCCGACGTGCGCGATAGCGGGGCTTCACTCGACGAGACGGCTGCCTGGATCGAGGAGCACAAACTCAACCTGCACCACTGGTTCTTCTCGACCGATCTGTCGAGCTACCTGCGCGGCGGTCGCATTTCGGCCGCGAGCGCGATCATCGGCACGGCGCTTAAGATTTGCCCGCTTATGACGGTCGATTGCGAAGGTAAGCTGTCGCCACGTGAGAAGATTCGCACCAAGAAGCGCGCGATTTCCGAGATGGCTAAGACCATGATGGCACACGTGCAGGGCGGTACGGATTATTCGGGTAAGTGCATCATGTCGCACTCGGCGTGCCGCGAGGATGCCGAGGCAGTTGCGGCGCTGATTGAGGAACAGGTTCCGCAGCTTAAAGGCAAGATTGAGATCAATGACATCGGTACTCTGATTGGCTCGCATACCGGACCTGGTACGGTGGCGCTCTTCTTTATGGGTGACAAGCGCGTGGATTAATTTGCCCCATCACGTCGCTGCATGATTGCTCAAACGAAAACGGCCCGCCTCACGTTTGTGGGGCGGGCCTTGCTGTTGCGGCTAACGTTTCTTTCCGCGGAAGAAGAAGCCGTGCAGTGATGGCTTAAGGCCGCGGTTGGCGCGATGTTCCTCGACGCGCTCGTGGATCGAAGCGACGCGCTCGATGACTTCGTCGGGAATCGGCACATCGGGATTCATGTTCTCGACCTGGCTGACCTCGGCGGCGGCGACCTGGTCGATAATGGGCACATCGTCGCGCGAGATGACAGGTGTGGCGTCTTCCTTCATCTTGCGATAACGCTGCATCATGTCGGTCTGTAACTGCTGGGCCGAAGGCGGCGTCCAGATGATGGCGTTGGCGCCGGCGGCGATGGTCTCACGGATGCTCTCGGGCGTCTTGCCGCCCGGCGCGATGAGCGGCAGGTTGGGATAGTGCTCGCGCAGCTCGCGTAGGACCTGGGGCGTGTTCTTGCCGGCGGCGATGTTGAGAATCTTGGCTCCGGCGCGCACCTTGGCGTGAGCATCGTCGTCGCAGCGAACGACCGTGGCGATGACGGGGATGTCGGCGATGTTGGTGATGTGCTCGACCATCTCGGCAGTGGCGGGGGAGTTGACCACGCAGCCCGCCGCGCCCTGCATCTCGGAGACGGCTGCCATCTGTACGGAGCGCTTACCGGTGGTGGTGCCACCGCCCACGCCTACAAAGACCGGGCACTCGGCGACGGTCAGCAGCGCCTGCGTAATAGCCGGCTGCGGCGTGAAGGGGTAGACCGCAAAGACGGCATCGGCGTTGGAGTTGCGGATAACCGCGACATCGGTGGTGTAGATGAGCGATTTGATGCGACGGCCGAAGAGCGTGAAGCCGCTGGCCTCCTCGATCTCGTCGGGCATGCGAAGGGCAGCCTTGCGCAGACGTCCGTCGATGGGCAGGGGCTCCATGGGGAGCAGTCCGTTGGGGGTCACGGCTACCTGGGGCTCGGTGAACTCGTCTGCGAGCTCGACCTCGGAGAAATCGACCGAGGCGACGATGTCCTCGTGAACCTCGGCGGGCACATCGATGGGAGCTTGGTCGTTTGCCGCGGCAGGCGTGTCGAAGGAGCTGGTGCCGACGAAGGCGTCGACGCGCTCGTTCAAATCGTTGAGAGAATACATGGTGGTCCGTTTCTATGTTGTGCACCCGTCAGCGTGCGACCGGCGCTACGATTGCTAAATCGTTTGACGAGTTGATTTTTCCCCGCCGCGCCATCCGTTAGACCGAAGGGCCGGCGAACGTGAAGGAGCTGTGGTGGCGGGTATCGAGGTGCTATCTTGAAAGTCCCGTTTAAAAGAGAGGTGACGCGGTATGGAATTGACAGCAATGTTTGGCTCGATTGGCCTGTGTGTGGCCGCAATCGTTGCCGCCGCGGTCATTTACTTTGTGGTCACGGCCATTAAGGGCAAAAGGGCCGAACGCAAGGAGCGCGCGATGCTTAAACAGCCTGTCTCTTATACACATCTGACGCTGCCGAC
>CABSMZ010000044.1 GCA_902478875.1 uncultured Collinsella sp. | reverse complement strand
GTACGGTCTCGTGGGCTCGGAGATGTGTATAAGAGACAGTGACGGAGCAGCCCATGCGCACAGCGCCCACAAGCTTATCCATCGCTTCCGAAAACGGTCGCCGCAAGAGTCCCATGCGCGGGGAGCGACGAAGCGCCGCAATGCCGCTGCCGCCGTAGATTGCAACGCCGCCACACCATAATTGGTCATGGCGCTCACATGCCTTGTGCAAGCGAACGGCGGTCCCACGCGCCTGCTCAGCGTCCTGTTGTGCGGCTCGAATCACGGCATAGACACGCGTTCCCGTACTGCCAAAGCGCTCAAGCGTCTGCTCGATGGCTGTCAACGTCTCATCGTCAGCCACATCTTCAATGGCCAGCACGATGCCATCGGCAACGCTGCCGGCGTCATTTGCCTTCAAGCCGACCGGGCGGGGGAGTGCGGTGCCGGAAAGCCGGGCATAGGCGGCGATGGCATCCTGCAGGTCCCAGAGCAAAAAATCAAGATCGGCGCTATTGGGAATACTGATATACGCAATGGTTTGCAGTGTTTTTGGTGCGTCGCCACGCGCGGTCGTCTCCATGCCGCCTCCTTTCCGGCTCGTTTCCGTTTAGGTTACACCGTCTGACGACGCCTCGCCGCGCTATCCTAGTGCAACCCTTACGAAAGGAACGCCATGCGTCTGCCCATGAATACCTCGCTTGCCACGCTTAAGCCCTCCGGTATCCGCCGGATCAACGCACTCGCCGCCCAGCATCCGGGGTGCATCGCGCTTGCGCTTGGCGAGCCCGATTTTCCCACGCCCGATGTGATTAGCGCCGAGGTGACCGCCGCGCTGGACCGCGGTGACACGCACTATCCGCCCAACAACGGTCGCCCCGCCCTGCGTGAGACGTTGTCTGCCTACATGGGGGATGCGGGCCTTACGTTTTCGGTCGACGAGGTCATCCTGACCGACGGTGCGACCGAGGCACTGTCGGCAACATTCATTGCTATGCTCAACCCCGGCGATGAGGTCATTATCCCCACGCCGGCCTTTGGCCTGTACGAGAGCATCGTCGTGGCTAACCACGCCAAGGCGGTCTTTTTGGATACGGAGCCTGCGCAATTTCAGATTGACGAGGATGCGCTTCGTGCTTGCGTGACGTCGGCGACCAAGGCCATCGTCATCTGCTCGCCCAACAATCCTACGGGCTGTATCCTCAACGCGGCTTCGCTCGACGCCGTGGCGCACGTGGCGGAGCAGATGGGCATCTACGTGGTCTGCGACGACGTATACAACCGCCTGGTCTATGTGGATGGCTACGAGCGCTTCGCCCAGCGACACCCGGAGCTGCGCGAGCAGACGGTCGTCATCGAGAGCTTCTCCAAGCCCTGGGCTATGACCGGCTGGCGCCTGGGTTGGCTCGCAGCCGCAGGGCCCGTCATCGCCGAGATCGCCAAGGCTCACCAATACCTAGTATCGAGTGCCGTCTCCTTCGAAATGGACGCCGCAGCCCGAGCCCTGACCGTCGACCCAACCCCCATGCTCAAAGTCTACCGAGCCCGCCGCGAACGCGTACTCGCAGCCTTATACGCCATGGGCCTCGACGTAGTAGAGCCCGCAGGAGCCTTCTATACCTTCCCGAGCATCAAACAATTCGGCCTGACAAGCGAAGACTTCTGCATCAAAGCCATCGAAGAGGCAAACGTAGCCCTAGTCCCGGGCGACTGCTTCGGCACCGAAGGCCACATCCGCCTAAGCTACTGCGTCTCCGACAAAGACCTAGACGAAGGCCTCCACCGCCTGTCCACCTTCGTTTCAACCCTGTAGCCATCAGGGACGCAACGCATCAGCCTACCGACATAAGGGTTATGCGTGGGGCGCGTCGCTCAACGGGCGCGAGGATTCGCAGCAAAGTTACCGCAGCTCCGGTCCGAGGGGCCGGGTTGAGATTTTCGTAGATTCCGCACGAGCCGAAGGCCACTTAATGTGGCCTTCGTGCGAGCCAGGACTTGACCGAGCGAAAATCTCAACCCGGCCCCTCGGACCGGAGCGTATGCAGGGTTTGTGTACGAATCCTCGCACCCGTTGACCGACGCCAGGGTCCCCGCCATAATTCTTTCGGTTCACGCACGAATCCGCTGCCAGAGACAGCCGGCGCAAACGGGCTTTGCCCGCGAGCTTAATGGGATATCCCGCCAGCCGAGGTGGTCGAGTAGATATGTCTTCTCGCCCCCGTCGCTCATGCAGCGCGGGGGCTTTCTTTTTGGACATGCCCCCGTCACGTCCTTGTGGCGGACCGTGCCCGGAAAGAATTCGAGGAGGTGTAATTCATGCCCCAGCAGTACAAAATCGACAAGGTTGCAGAGATCGAGTCCCGTATCGCCGAGAACGCCGGTCTGTTCGTCGTCAACTACAACGGTCTGACGGTTAAGCAGGCTCAGGAGCTGCGTCATCAGCTTCGCGAGTGCGGCGCCGAGATGAAGGTCTACAAGAACAACCTGGTCAAGATCGCTCTCAAGAACCAGGAGCAGCCCGAGATCGACGAGATCCTCGCCGGCCCCGTCGCTTATGTGTTCTACGAGACCGAGCCGGTCGAGGCCGCTAAGGCCCTTAAGGACTTCTCCGCTAAGTCCAAGGGCGTCCTTGAGATCAAGGGCGGTATCTCCGACGGCAAGGCCGTTTCCGCTGATGATGTTAAGGCTATCGCCGAGCTGCCCACCAAGGATCAGCTTCTCGGCCAGATCGCCGGTCTCATCTCCGGTTTCGCTCGCGACATTGCTGTCTGCGTCAACGGCGTTTCCTCTGGTCTCGCTCGTTCGATCCAGCAGGTCTCCGAGCAGAAGGCAGCCTAGTCGCTGTTTTCACCCGCGGCGGCAACGCCGCACCCCTTGCGCATTCGCGCCGTGTTTTAACTGATCTCCGTGCACAGACACGGAAACCGAAAGGACTTAGAAATGGCTAAGCTTACCACCGATGAGATCATCGATGCTCTTAAGGAAATGACCCTTCTCGAGGCTTCCGAGCTCGTCAAGGCTATCGAGGACACCTTCGGCGTTTCCGCCGCTGCTCCTGCTGCTGTTGTCGCCGCTCCCGCTGCTGGCGCTGCTGAGGCCGAGGAGAAGACCGAGTTTGACGTCGTGCTCGAGGGCTTCGGCGACAACAAGATCCAGGTCATCAAGGCCGTCCGTGAGCTCACCAACCTTGGCCTGAAGGAGGCCAAGGAGGTCGTCGAGGGCGCTCCCAAGGCTGTTCTCGAGGGTGCCAAGAAGGAGGACGCCGAGGCTGCCAAGGAGAAGCTCGAGGCTGCTGGCGCTGCTGTCACCCTCAAGTAATCAGGCTTTCTCGCCAGATTCCTTTGCAGACGGGGTTCGCATTGCGAGCCCCGTCTTTTTATTTTTCGGTCCCTCGGCATCGGTTGCTCAAACTGCCATGTTCTGTGATTTGCGTCGTATCGGGTGCCCTGCCGTTGGGCAATAAAATTGCACCATTCGAGCAATAATTTGCGTTGACCTGCTGAAGAATTGTCTCTGCCTTGTAGCGACATATAGTTCCAGCGGTAAGATGCTTGGGTATCGCAATTTGGTCTGCGGCTGTGTGTCGCACGCATGGGGCGCTTTTGCGCCTGCGAAAGGATCTTTGAATAACATGAAGGCAATCATCCCCGCCGCCGGTCTTGGCACGCGTTTTCTGCCTGGCACCAAGTGCACGCCCAAAGAGATGCTGCCGGTGCTCGACAAGCCCGTCATTCAGTACGTCGTCGAGGAGGCGCTCGAGCCCGAGGAGGTCGACGATGCCATCATCGTTACTTCTCCCGGTAAGCCCGAGCTACTGAACTACTTCCAGCCTGATCGCTCGCTCGAGAACCTGCTGCGCGAGCGCGGCAAGAACGCCTATGCCGATGCTGTCGCCCACGCTGGCGGTATGCCGGTCGACTTCCGTTATCAGTACGAGCCCAAGGGCCTCGGCCATGCTATTCGCTCTGCTGCCGACGCCGTGGCAGGGGAGAACTTCCTGGTTCTTCTGGGCGACTACGTTGTGCCTAACCGCGATATCTGCGACAAGATGCTCGCCGTTTCCAAGGAGCACGGTGGCGCTTCGGTTATCGCCGTCGCTGCTTGCTCGCCCGAGGAAGTCAGCCGCTACGGCGTTATCGCCGGCGAGCGCGTCGGTTCGCTCGAGGGCGCCGAGGGCGTTGCCGATGCCGAGCCGGGCGCTGTCTGGCGCATCGGCGGTCTGGTCGAGAAGCCCGCTCCCGAGGCGGCTCCGTCCAACCTGTACATCGTCGGTCGCTACCTGCTGAGCCCGCTGGTCATGGACTTGCTGGCAGATCAGCAGGCCGGCAAGGGCGGCGAGATCCAGCTCACCGACGCCATGGCCCGTTCGCTCGACCGCGAGGCCATGTACGCCGTCGTCATCGACCCGCTGTCGGGCTACGACACCGGCACTCCCTCTGGTTGGATGGCCACTAACGCCCTCATGGCTGCAAACGACCCCCGCTTTGCCGATGCCTTCTGGGACGCCATCGACGAGCGCGGCGGATTGATGCGCAAGTAAGCCTTCGGGCACCGACATTTACGGGCGTGGACCTCGGTTCGCGCCCGTTTTTTATAAGAGCTGCGATTGCTAGCTCTCTGTTCACATAAAATATATGAACAGATGTTCGATACACATACATCTACCTGCGTGTTTTCTGTCGAAAAACTTTGTTACTCCAAAAACTCAATCGCGTCAAGGCTTTTCTTGCCCAACGGTCGGTACCTGATAAACTATTAGGTTGCGATAACTGGCGAAGCTATGCCTCGCCAACCCACCGAGCATTTCCGTGAAGGAGGAAAAACCTGGTGACCTACGCATACACTGCCACTGAGCGCAAGCGCGTCAGCTTCGGGAAAATCCCGGAGGCCATGGAGCTCCCCAACCTTATCTCTGTTCAAAGGGAATCCTTTGAGCGTTTTAAGGACGAGGGTCTTCGTGAGGCGTTCAAGGAATCCAGCCCCATCCAGAGCCAGAACCATGTTCTCGAGGTTACCTTCGGCGAGCATCAGTTCGGCGACCCCGCGCACACCGTCGAGGAGTGCCGCGAGAAGGACATGACGTATCAGGCCCCGCTTCTGACCGATGTTCGTCTCACCAACAAGGAGACCGGCGAGATCAAGGAGCAGCTCGTCTTTATGGGCGACTTCCCCATGATGACCGATCAGGGCACCTTCATCATCAACGGTACCGAGCGTATCGTCGTCTCGCAGCTCGTCCGCTCCCCGGGCGTGTACTACAGCTCCGAGATGGATTCGGGCAAGCAGATCTACAAGGCCCAGATCATCCCGTCCCGCGGTGCCTGGCTTGAGTTTGAGGTCGACAAGCGCGACCAGCTCATGGTCTCCATCGACCGTAAGCGCAAGCAGAGCGCCACGATGTTCCTGCGCGCCCTTGGCATCGCCGTCACCAACGACGACATCATCGAGCTGCTCGGCAACTCCGATGTGATCAAGCGCACCCTGGAGCGCGACACCGCCCTCACCCGCGAGGACGCCCTCATCGAGATCTACCGTCGCCTGCGCCCGGGCGAGCCTCCCACCGTGGACGCTTCCCGCAGCTTGCTCGAGGGCCTGCTCTTTAACCCGCAGCGCTACGATCTGGCCCGCGTCGGTCGTTACAAGGTCAACAAGAAGCTCAACCTCACCACCGAGGAAGAGGTCACGGTGCTCACCGACGAGGATATCGTTGCGACGCTGCGCTACCTGCTGTCCCTCGCTGCCGGCGAGCAGGGTTTCAAGGTCGACGACATCGACCACTTCGGCAACCGCCGCATCCGTACCGTCGGCGAGCTCGTCGCCAACCAGTTCCGTATCGGTATGAGCCGTATGGAGCGCGTCGTCCGTGAGCGCATGAGCTCCCAGGACATCGACGAGATCACCCCGCAGTCGCTCATCAACATCCGCCCGATCGTGGCCTCCATCAAGGAGTTCTTCGGTTCCTCGCAGCTCTCGCAGTTTATGGACCAGGCGAACCCCCTGACCGGTCTGACCCATAAGCGCCGTCTGTCCGCACTCGGCCCTGGTGGTCTTGCCGGCCACAAGTCCGGCTCCAGCCGCCGCACCAACGTGCCGACGGCCGTCCGCGACGTTCACAATTCGCACTACAGCCGCATGTGCCCGATCGAGACCCCCGAAGGCCCCAACATCGGCCTGATCGGCTCGCTCGCCCTCTACGCCCGCGTCAACGAGTACGGCTTCATCGAGGCCCCGTTCCGTCGTGTCGAGAACGGCGTTGCCACCGATCAGATCGACTGGATGACCGCTGACGAGGAAGAGAAGCACGTCATCGCGCCGGCCAACACGCCACTCGATCCCAAGACCAACGAGTTCATCACGACCGATGCCGAGGGCAAGATCGTCCGCCCGCACACCGTGATCGCCCGTACCCGCGACTTCGACGGTTCCTTCGGCGCTCCCGCCGACGTGCCCGTCGAGGACGTCGACTACATGGACGTCTCGCCGCGTCAGATGCTCTCCGTCGCAGCCACGCTGATCCCGTTCCTTGAGCACGACGACGCCAAGCGTACGCTGATGGGCGCCAACATGCAGCGTCAGGCCGTGCCGCTGGTTCACCCCGCCGCTCCCTATGTCGGTACCGGCATGGAGCGTCGCGCCGCCCTGGACTCCGGCGAGGTCACCCTGGCCAAGAACGCCGGCGAGGTCATCTTTGCCGACGCCGCCAAGATCATCGTCAAGCATGCCGGCGGCATGGACGAGTATCACCTGGCCAAGTACCAGCGCTCCAACCAGTCCACCTGCATCAACCACCGTCCGCTCGTGCGCGTCGGTGACACCGTTGAGCAGGGCGAGCCCCTGGCCGACGGTCCTTCGACCGATCACGGCGAGCTCGCACTGGGCCAGAACCTCACCGTGGCCTACATGCCGTGGGAAGGCTTTAACTACGAGGACGGTATCGTCGTGTCCGAGCGCCTGGTGGCCGAGGACCTGCTGACGACCATCAACATCACCCGTCACGAGATCGACGCCCGCGACACCAAGCTCGGCCCCGAGGAGATCACCCGCGAGATCCCGAACCTCTCCGAGGACATGCTTGCCAACCTCGACGAGGACGGCATCATCCGCATCGGCGCCGAGGTCGGCCCTGGCGACATCCTGGTCGGTAAGGTCACACCTAAGGGCGAGAGCGCTCTGACCGCCGAGGAGCGCCTGCTGCGCGCCATCTTCGGTGCCAAGGCCCACGATGTCCGTGACACCTCCCTTAAGATGCCTCACGGCGCTTACGGCCGCGTCATCGACGTCGTCCGCTTTAGCCGCGAGAACGGCGACGACCTGGCCCCCGGCGTCAACGAGCAGGTGCGCGTCTACGTCGCCCAGCGTCGTAAGATCCAGCAGGGCGATAAGATCGCCGGCCGCCACGGCAACAAGGGTGTTATCTGTAACGTTCTGCCGGTCGAGGACATGCCCTACATGGCTGACGGTACCCCGATCGACGTTATCCTCAACCCGCTGGGCGTTCCTTCGCGTATGAACGTCGGCCAGCTGCTCGAGTGCCACCTTGGCTGGGCTGCTGCCTGCGGTTGGGATACCGAGCAGGCCGACTCCGACAAGTACGTCCCCGGTCCGTTCTTCACCGCCACGCCCGTCTTCGACGGCGCCAAGGAGGACGAGATCGCCGAGGTCATCCGTCGTGCCAACAAGAACATGCTCAACAAGGCCACCGCTGCCTTTGGCGATCACATGCGCCCCGAGTTCGTCACCCAGCTTGACGAGCGCGGCAAGACCCGTCTGTTCGACGGCCGTACCGGCGAGGAGTTCCGCGAGCCCATTACCGTGGGTACGTCCTACATCCTCAAGCTCGGTCACATGGTCGACGACAAGATCCACGCCCGTTCGACTGGCCCTTACAGCCTGGTTACCCAGCAGCCTCTGGGCGGCAAGGCCCAGTTCGGCGGCCAGCGCTTCGGCGAGATGGAAGTTTGGGCACTGTACGCTTACGGTGCTTCCAACGTCCTGCAGGAGATCCTGACCGTCAAGTCCGACGACACCGTGGGCCGCGTCAAGACCTACGAGTCCATCGTCAAGGGCGAGAACGTTCCTGTCCCGGGTATCCCCGAGTCCTTCAAGGTTCTCGTCAAGGAGATCCGCTCCCTCGCGCTGGACATCGAGCCCATGCACGATGCCGACGAGGACGCCTCCGCCCCTGTGACCGCCGAGGAGACCTCTGCTCTCGACGACCTGGCTGCGCTCGCCGGCGTTGACACCGACGTCGAGGCCGAGGATGCCGAGACCGCCGAGGCACCCGAGGCTGTCGCCGCCACGACCACTGATAAGGAGTAGTTGACTGTGGCAGATTTCGAAGCTACTGATTTTGACTCGGTAAAGATCTCCCTTGCCTCCGCCGACCAGATCCGTTCCTGGTCGCACGGTGAGGTCAAGAAGCCGGAGACCATCAATTACCGTACCCTCAAGCCCGAGAAGGACGGCCTGTTCTGCGAGAAGATCTTCGGTCCCGCCAAGGACTGGGAGTGCTCCTGCGGCAAGTACAAGGGCATCCGCTTTAAGGGCATCGTCTGCGAGCGCTGCGGCGTCGAGGTCACCTCGGCCAAGGTGCGTCGCGACCGCATGGGCCACATCGAGCTCGCCGCTCCCGTGTCCCACATCTGGTACTTCAAGAGCCCCACGAGCTTCCCGATGAGCCGTATGCTCGACATCAAGTCCAAGGACCTCGAGAAGGTTCTGTACTTTGCCAGCTACATCATCACCGAGGTTGACTATGAGGCCCGCGAGGCCGACGCCGACGACCTGCGCGAGGAGCTCGCCGCCGATCTGGAAGAGATCGATGCCGAGTGCGCCCGCCAGATTGAGTCCCTCAAGGAGCAGGGCGACCCCGAGAACTTTGACGAGTTCTCCGACGAGGAGCCGCTGACCCCCGAGGAGATCGCCTCTGGCATCGTCGACATCGAGGAAGAGTGCAAGGACGAGAAGCAGCTCCGCACGGACGCCTTCAACGCCTTCATGAAGCTCACCGAGCGCGACCTCATCTCCGATGAGCCGCTGTTCCGCGAGATGACCCGTTACTACTCCATGTACTTCAAGGGTGGCATGGGTGCCGAGGCCGTCCGCGACCTGCTCGCTGCCATCGACCTCCCCTCCGAGGCCGAGAAGCTCAAGGCCATCATCGCCGACGAGGATTCCCAGAAGCAGAAGCGCGAGAAGGCCGTCAAGCGCCTTGAGGTCGTTGACGCCTTCCTGAAGGGTGGCAACAGCCCCGCGAACATGATCCTGGACGTCATCCCGGTCATTCCGCCCGATCTGCGCCCGATGGTCCAGCTCGACGGCGGCCGCTTCGCCGCGTCCGACCTCAACGACCTGTACCGTCGCGTGATCAACCGTAACAACCGACTCAAGCGCCTGCTCGACCTGGACGCCCCTGCGATCATCGTGAACAACGAGAAGCGCATGCTCCAGGAGTCCGTGGACGCCCTGTTCGACAACGGCCGTCGTGGTCGCCCGGTCTCTGGCCGTGGCGGTCGCCCGCTCAAGTCGCTCGCCGAGGCCCTCAAGGGCAAGCAGGGTCGTTTCCGTCAGAACCTGCTGGGCAAGCGTGTCGACTACTCCGGCCGTTCGGTAATCGTTACCGACCCCAAGCTGCTGCTGCACCAGTGCGGTCTGCCCAAGACCATGGCGCTGGAGCTCTTCAAGCCCTTCGTCATGAAGCGCCTGGTCGAGCTCGGCAAGGTCGAGAACATCAAGGGCGCCAAGCGCGCTATCGACCGCGGTGCCACCTTTGTGTGGGACATCCTCGAAGAGGTCATCGACGGCCGCGTCGTGTTGCTCAACCGCGCACCGACCCTGCACCGTCTGTCCATCCAGGCCTTTGAGCCGGTGCTGGTCGAGGGCAAGGCTATCCACCTGCACCCGCTGGTCTGCTCGCCCTTCAACGCCGACTTCGACGGCGACCAGATGTCTGTCCACGTGCCGCTGTCCAGCCAGGCTCAGGCCGAGGCTCGCGTGCTCATGCTCTCTGCGAACAACCTGCGCTCGCCGGCATCCGGCAAGCCGGTCAACATCCCCTCGCAGGACATGATTATTGGTGTCTACTACCTGACCCAGGTCCGCGACGGTCTGCCGGGCGAGAACCACGTGTTCTCGAGCTTCGACGACGCGCTGCACGCCTATGACTGCCGCTCCGAGGTCGACATGCAGGCCAAGATCCAGGTCCGCGTGTCCGCTGCCGATGCCAACGTCATCAACGAGGACGGCACCCGTATCTTCCGCGTCAAGAACGGCAAGAACGAGTTTGTCGACTACGATGTCACCGGCAATAAGACCGCGCGCTTCGAGACCTCTATCGGCCGCATCATCTTCAACCGCCAGTGCCTGCCCGAAGACTATGAGTTCATGAACTACAAGATGGTCAAGGGCGACGTGGCCAAGCTGGTTGCCGACTGCTGCGATCGTTACCCCGAGGCCAAGGTCGGCCCGATCCTAGACGCCATCAAGTACTCAGGCTTCCACTACGCTACCCGCGCCGGCCTTACCATCTCGGTGTGGGACGCTCTCATCCCTGCCGAGAAGCAGGAGCTGCTCGACCGCGCCCAGGCCAACGTCGACCAGATCAACGAGTACTTCGAGGAGGGCTTCATCAACGAGACGGAGCGCCACATCGAAGTCGTTAACGAGTGGACCGCTTGTACCGACAAGGTTGCAGCGCTCATGCTCGATATGTTCGACGAGGAGAACCCGCTGTACATGATGGCCGACTCCGGCGCCCGTGGTTCTAAGACCCAGCTGCGTCAGCTCGGCGGCATGCGTGGCCTGATGGCAGACATGTCCGGCGAGACGATCGACCTTCCCATTAAGGCGAACTTCCGCGAGGGCCTGCTGCCGCTCGAGTACTTCATTTCGACCTACGGCGCCCGTAAGGGCCTGGTCGATACCGCATCCCACACCTCGGACTCTGGTTACCTGACCCGTCGTCTGGTCGACGTGGCCCAGGACGTCATCGTCCGCGAGGAGGACTGCGGTACGCACGAGGGCGTTACCTACAACCTCATCATCCCCGGCACCACCGACCTCAACACCGACCTCGTCGGCCGTTGCTTCATCGAGGACGTCGTGGCTCCCGATGGCACCGTGCTCTTTGAGCAGGACGGCTACATCGAGAAGGTCGCCGACATCCAGAAGATGGTCGATGCGGGCCTCAAGAAGGTCAAGCTTCGCGCGCTGCTCACCTGCCGCTCCAAGTACGGCGTGTGCCAGAAGTGCTACGGCTGGGATCTTTCCACCCGTCGTCCGGTCGCCATCGGTACTGCCGTCGGCATTATTGCCGCCCAGTCCATCGGCGAGCCCGGTACGCAGCTTACGATGCGTACCATTCACTCCGGCGGCGTCGCTGGCGTCGACGATATTACGCAGGGTCTGCCTACGGTCAGCCGTATGTTCGATATCGTCGGCAACGTCAACGAGAAGATTCTGGGTCGCGAGGCCGAGCTGGCTCCGTACTCCGGTCACCTCTCGATTAAGCCCGAGAAGTCCGAGTACGTGCTGACGCTCACCGACTCCGAGGATCACACCCGTGTCCTCGACGAGCGTCGCGTCCCCGCTTCGGTGCGCTTCATGCCCGAGATCGAGGACGGCTGCGAGGTTCGCGCCGGCGACCAGATCACCAAGGGCTTCGTCAACTTCCGTAACCTGCGCAAGCTGACCGACATCGAGTCGACGATGCACACCTTCGTCGAGAGCGTCAAGGACGTCTATACCAGCCAGGGCGTCGACCTGAACGACAAGCACATCGAGGTGCTCGCACGTCAGATGCTGCGTCGCGTTCAGATCACCAACCCCGGTGACTCCAAGTACCTGCTTGGTCAGTACGTCGACCGCTATGAGTTCGCCGACGAGGTCGAGCGCGTTGCCCGTCTGGGCGGTCAGGCTCCCGTGGCCGAGCCCGTCATTCTGGGTACGCTCAAGGTCGCGTCCAACATCGATTCCTGGCTGTCGAGCGCTTCGTTCATCCTGTCTCTTATACACATCTCCGAGCCCACGAGACCGTACTAGATATCGTAT
>CABSMZ010000043.1 GCA_902478875.1 uncultured Collinsella sp. | reverse complement strand
CCGTCGTCGGCAGCGTCAGATGTGTATAAGAGACAGTTATCATTCCGTCGTTGATTTCGCAGCTCGTGGTCGTAGTCAAGGACACCACCGTCGCCTACGTGGTGAGCTACCCCGACCTCATGCAAAATGCCCGCGTGCTCATTACCAACTACGACGCCCTCGTGTCGGTCTACCTGGTTATCGCGGTCATCTACATCCTCATCAACGTCGCGATCAACAAGGCCGCTGTCTACGTTTCGCACAAGACCGGCGCGACCATCATCCGCTAACGCTTTACCATTTCGAGTCATAAGGAGCCGAGCACCATGGCACAGAGCACCTCTTCCACCGGCAATCAGCCGCTGATCGAGCTCAGACACGTCGATAAGCACTACGGCGATCTGCACGTCCTCAACGACATCAATCTCTCGGTCGACCGTGGCGAGGTCGTCGTGGTGATCGGCCCCTCGGGCTCGGGCAAGTCGACCATGTGTCGCACCATCAACCGTCTGGAAACCATCGACTCGGGTGAGATCCTCATCGAGGGCGAGCCCCTGCCGCAGGAAGGCAAGGATCTTGCCCGCATGCGTGCCGAGCTGGGCATGGTGTTTCAGCAGTTCAACCTGTTCGCGCATATGACCGTGTTGCAGAACGTCATGCTGGGACCGGTCGATGTGCTGGGCGTCTCCAAGGACGAGGCCCGCGAGCGCGCCATGGATCTGTTGAGCCGCGTGGGCGTTGCCGAGCAGGCCGACAAGGTGCCCGCACAGCTCTCGGGCGGCCAACAGCAGCGCGTAGCCATCGCCCGCTCGCTTGCCATGCAGCCCAAGGCCATGCTCTTTGACGAGCCCACAAGCGCCCTTGACCCCGAGATGATTAACGAGGTGCTCGAGGTCATGGTCCGCCTGGCCCAGCAGGGCATGACGATGATCGTGATTACGCACGAGATGAACTTTGCCCGCCGCGTGGCCGACCGCGTCGTGTTTATGGCCGACGGCCAGATCGTAGAGACCGGCACGCCCGACGAGTTCTTCGACCATCCCCAGACCAAGCGCGCCCAAGACTTCCTCAACTCCATCAAGGGCCACTAGCCCAATTGCCATATCTGCTCGCCATGACCATCCAAACTCGAAAGCAACACCTATGATCGGAACTCACACTTCATCGTCATACACCCCGCACGTCGACGTCGATCCCGCCGACCGCCCGCTCATCCTCGTCGCACCGCGCTGGGAAGAGGCGAAGCCGTTTTTAAGCGAGACGCTCTCCCCCAACGAGGAAATCGCAAGTGTCTTTGTCGATGCCATCCTTGCCGCCGGCGGCCTGCCGCTGCAGATGTCCATCACCGAGGACATTGAGGTCATCCGCCATTACGTCGATATCGCCGACGGTATCGCTATTCCCGGCGGCCCGGATGTCAACCCCAAACGCTGGGGCGATGATCGACCCTACGACCCCACCCTCTGCTGCGAAATCCGCGATAGCTTTGAGTTTAAGCTGGTCGACGAGGTACTCCGCGCCAAAAAGCCGCTCTTTACCACCTGCCGCGGCACGCAGCTGCTCAACGTCGCCACCGGCGGCACCCTGTGCATGGACGTGCCGAGCCTGGGCGCGCGCGAGGGCCGCACGCAGTGGCGCCATACCCACGTGCTCAACGACCCTGTGCATCCTGTCGAGGTCGTGCCGGGCTCGCTGCTGGAGCGCGCGGTTGGCGGGCACAGGCTGATCCAGACCAACTCCGCACACCACTGCTGCGTCGATCGTCTGGGTAAAAGCACGCGCTTGGTCGCCAAGGCAACCGACGGCGTGCCCGAGTGCATCGAAGTCGAAGGCCAGCCGTTCTGCCTGGGCGTGCAATGGCACCCTGAGTACACGTGGAAGACGCTCGAGACCGACTTTGACCTGTGGAAGTCGTTTGTCGAGGCAGCGGCCAAGGTTAAGCGGGCTCGCTAGCTCGCGAATCACACAGGCTTAAACCTTCCATGCCAGGGGGGGGCGGACACCAGCCACGGTGCCCGCCCCCCTGTATTTGATACGCTCGGTATGTTTATCCCTCACAAACAATCAAAGAAATCTCGACCACAATCGGTCGACCGTAAAGCAGATGGCAAAAACGCTTGCTACGTTTATGAGGCAGTCAATTAAAATCGAAACGCATTGACCGTCCCCCAACGGGGTCACGCCGCAAATCCACATGAGCATCGAGGCTGGAAGCGGAAGCATGGAATTGGCCCCGATCTGTATGTAGATCGCTACAACGTTGACAAGCAACAGCATGCCAATCGGACCGAAGCCGGACCCAAAATAGGAAACAACGATTACGCAAGAAACCACGTATGCAAGGCAGGCGGCGGCAGCAAGAACAAGTCGATAGCAAAATACATGCAGGTTGAAATACTGCTGAGCATCCAAAACGATCGCGCAGTTAAGACAGTACAAAACGACACTCGTCAGGATAAACGCGCCCAAAAGGGCAAAAGAAGACAGCATCGCTCGCGCAACGATAGCGCACACACGCTTCCCTCCCCGGGCCTCCGACAGCCCCCACGGTTCCTCGACAAAGCCCGAACTGACAAAGCACGGCACAATGCAAGCCGCGATGAACGGAAAGAACAATGCATGGGCCAACGGGGCTACGTTGAACAGCAGACCGCGAAAAACCTCTGCATTGCCAAATAGAAGGACATCCTCCGCCGATAGCCGAAGCGTCGGGTCTGGGAAAAAACCCAAGAAACTGTTCTCACGGAGGCTACAGAACCACATCGGGAAAGAATTAAGCTGCAATATCACCATGTACGCATAAATTACCAGGATTAAGGCGTACGCCCATTTGCTCACATGCTTCAATTCTGACTGGAGAAGTCTTTTAATCTGACGAGCCATTGAGCACACCCCCCAGCGCGAAAGCTCAAGAGAGCGTAAATCAATACCGATAGACAGCTGGCTGCCACGCCATATCCCAGAAGCGTCAGCTGCCCCATATCGCTATACCCAAGGGCACATCCGACTCCAAGGTACGGCCCCGGAAGGAAGAAGATCCATCGCAAGGATGGTATAGGTGCCTGAAGGAAGGCTCCGTAGAGCGTCAAGCTCATGACAAATCCAACTATCACCACGGCCCCGCTCAATACAGCGCTGCCCGTTATCCGATAGATGGTCACCGTCTCCAGCGCAACCGATATCACCAATACGGCGTTGACTACCATTGCAGGCAAAAATACAGTTAGTATGTTGTGCGAGTAGTTATGCCCTCCACGTATTATGGCTATTGCAAAAAGAAGAAGGCAAAGCGCGCTATACGCTGCGCCAATTATTAAAGCAGACGAAAATGCATGGGCTAGAGCCCCATAAAAGCGGTTGAGACCTCTTGCCGAAGAAATTCGGTACCCCTCTTTATAGCCATGCTCCTGTAAAAGCACCAAACAAACGATGAGTGGAACGAACAGGGATGTACCGGCAAAAGCGCTGCGCGCAAGGGACTCATCAGGCGCAGAAGGATCGATTGCATTCCAGAGGAAACCAATATCCTCCCCACAAACGCCATAGCCAAAGACGAGCAACGTTGTTCCGTTTTTTAGAAAGATGCCGAAGAGAAGGCCGAACGCCAACATAAGCGCAAGACCAAACTTCGCCGGAAATATCCTGTGCAAACGCATCATATCTGCCTTTATGGGATGGATCGCCCGCTTCATAGCGAGACCGCCTTCATCAAGCGCCTGTAATACTCTTTTAGGGACGACGCCTCATCCCTTATGACGTCCATCGATTCCTTTTTTAGCAGTTCGCCGTCATGAATAAACAGGCAGCTTGTTGCAACCGATGCCAACTCATCCAAATCATGACTAGAGATGAGCATGGTCTTACCCTGCTCTCGATTCAATCGACCGATAAGGGCCCATATACTCTCGATGCCCAGCGGATCCAATCCATTTGCCGGCTCATCGAAAATTAGTACGTCGGTGTCGCCCAATAAAGCCGTAGCTATATCCAGTCGCCGTTTCATTCCCAGAGAAAAACTGCCTACGCTCTTTTTCTCATCGATGTCCAGCCCGACTAGGCTCAAAACGCGAGGAATCTCACGTTTCTCATCAAGCCCCCATTCCGCACATCGGATTTGAAGATTCTCAACCGCGCTGAGAGATTGGTATGCTCCGCTGGAATCTGGCACATAGCCGACACGCGTCCGCATCAGACCAAGCTCTTTTTTTGATTTGCCTCCAAAGAGCTCCACGCTCCCCGACGATGGCTCACAGAGGCCCAGCACTATTTTAATAAGCGTGCTTTTACCCGCCCCGTTTGCACCGACAAGGGCACAGAGCTCAGACTGATGCACCTCGAAGGAAACGTCATGCAAAACGTGCCGTTTCCCGTAGCGTTTTGAAACTTTTGATAGCTTTATCGCCGATGCGTTCATTGGCCTCCCGTTCCGCTTGATAGCAAAACCGCTCATATCGTTCCTTCTTTCCTTTATCGTTTTCCATAGTTGTTATTGTTTTTCGATAACTCATATTTGTCAAGATAATCTAAAAGAAGGAACCCGTGTTAGACACGGGTCCCTTCACGCTGATATTTCGTTTTAGTTGTTCGCCTTAAGCTACTCGTCACTCAAATCGACAGCAAAGACTGATGTCGGAAGCGACGCCTCGTTGCCTCCGCCATCCTGCATCTGTCTCACGACATTTTTCGCGCGCTCGACAATAAGCTCCTCAAGCTCTTTCTCGCTCACGCGCTGAATAATATCTCCCGGTTGACAATCAAGCTCATCACAGATATCGAGAAGCGTCTTTAGGCGAATAGCTTTTATCTTTCCGTTTCTAAGCTTTGAAATATTAGCCGGAGTATGCCCCGTCGCCCGAATCAGATCAGCGCTGGTCTTTCCGGTCTTAAGCAGCTGCGTCTCAAGCTCAATGATGAGATAGCTCATGTTTCCTCCTACACAAGCTCGTCAGACTGCTCTTGGAGCAGCGAGGCATAACTCCAGATCGCCGAGATAAACAAACAGACAACTGCGCCGATAAACGACCCCGCATCAAAGGTAGCGCCTTGGCAAATCTCAATAACAAAGGAATGAGGCACGATGTAAAGCTCCAGTCCGCCAATGGTGAGATTGACCGATCCATAGGCACCAACAAGCGAAACCGCGGCGTTAACAGCAAAGGCAAGCGCGAGAACACGGATAAGCCACACATGCGTCTTGGTAAAGGGCGAGACGCCCCGAGAGATATTACGGCTGATCCCGCACAAAACGACAAGCGAAATACCCACGACGAGTGCCAGGCACAGTCCGCTTGGGATAACGATGCACCCGCCATTGAGAAGCGTCACGACACCGAAAGAATCGACAGAAGCAACGTTTGTAACCGCACACCAGATCACGTAAACAACCAACGCGGCAAAAGCGACGAGCATCCCTGCAAAAACGGCTGTCATGCAAAAACCAAGCTTCCTGATATTTTCGCCCGCCTTGGCCAAACGCTGAACGCTGTTGGACATACACTCACCCTCATCGACTCTATCGTTATTCGAACAGTTTATCGAACAACGATATGGATTGCATGCGGAAAGCCCCGCCAGTGCGCATAGGCCATTCACTAATCAGAAGGGGTGAGAGTGGATTTTTGGACACGTATCGAACGAGAGTGGATAATCTCCCACTTTGAGGCCGCCACCGGGCCTAAAACGGGAGATTATCCACGCTCATAGTCATCAAGGCTCACAGCCTCTTACTCGGCCGCCTCGCGCAGGGCCGACATCGTAGCCGCATATTGCTGCTGCAGCGCGTGCATTCCCTCGCGAGCGCCGTCAACGGCATCGGCGCCGCGCAGCGCCTCGGTCACCACGACCGCCGGCTCGTACAGATTATCGAATCCCAGGTTCTGGCTCACGCCCTTGAGCGTGTGAGCTGCCATAAACGCTTCCTTGGCGTCTCCTGCCGCCATGGCGGCCTCCAGCTTGTCCATGCTCTCGTCATCCAAAAACTTGAGGGCAAAGCGGGCAAGCATCTCCTCGCCCATCAGCCGAGCGCAAGCGTCATCATAATTGGCGCCGATCTTCTCATACGTCTCGCGCATGGAAATCATGGATTCAAACTCCTTTGGTCAAACTAAATCGTAGGAAGCGCAACGACCTCGGCAGGACGCGCCAATGTTTCGGCAATACGGTCTTGCACCTCGAGCAGACAGTCGAGCAGCAGCGGGTTAAAGGTGCCGCACTTACCGTCCAGGATCATCTGAATCGCCTCCTCGTGCGGGATGGCATTCTTGTACACGCGGACGCTCGTCAGCGCATCGTACACGTCGGCCACCGAAACCACCTGCGCGGCGATGGGGATATCGTCGCCCTTAAGGCCGTCGGGATAACCCTTGCCGTCCCAGCGCTCGTGGTGCCAACGCGCAATCTGGTACGCATATTCCATAAGCGCATTGCCGGCGTGATGGCGGCCCAGCTCATGCAGCATGTCGGCGCCGATCGTGGTATGCGTCTTCATAATCTCGAACTCCTCGGGCGTGAGGCGCCCGGGCTTGTTGAGAATCGCATCGTCAATCGACATCTTGCCGATATCGTGCAGTGCCGAAGCCAGGGCAATCGTAGAGCGCTCCTCGTTGTCGAGGGAGATGCTGTCGCTACGGTGGACCAGGCAGCCAAGCAGCAGCTCGGTCAGCTTCTCGATGTTCGTAACGTGCCTGCCGCTCTCGCCATTGCGGAGCTCCATGACGCCGGCCATGATGTCGATGAGCATGCGGCTGTTCTTTACGCGCTCGTTGTACTGCTGGGACAGCAGGCTCGTCAGGCGGCGCTGTTTGGCGTACAGGCGGATGGTGTTGCTTACACGGCGGCGCACGACACGGGAGTCAAACGGGCGGTTGACATAGTCCGAGGCACCCAGCTCATACGCGCGCAACACCACATCGTCGGAATCTTCGCTCGAGATCATGATGACAGGCAGATTGTCAATAATCGACCGGCGCGACAGATCGCCCAACACCTCAAAGCCGTTCATGCCCGGCATGACAATGTCCAGCAGCACGAGCGACAGCTCATCACCATAGCGGTCGACCATGTCGAGCGCTGCACGACCGCTATCGGCCTCGAGGATGCAATACTCGTCCTTGAGCATCTCGCTGAGAATAGCTCGGTTCATCTCGGAGTCATCGACGATAAGCACCGAAGGCTTTTCGCTTTGGAAGGTATCGACGGAATCGGTATCGGTCATGACCGTACCGGCTTTTGCCTTAGCGCGGCTCAGTAATTGGACAGCGCGGCCAACGCCCTCATCGACCGTCTCGCCATTAATGCGAACGCCACCAACACATGCTGTCAAGCTAACACGCTCATGGCCCGGAATAATCGCGGAATGAACGGCATCGGATACGTGACGCAGACGACGGGCGAAGTCATCGGAGGGGATATTGGGCATGACGGCCACAAACTTATCGCAACCATAGCGGACAAGCTCATCAGTCGAACGAATACTGCCTCGTATGGCCGTCGCCACCGCACCGAGTGCAAGGTCGCCGGCATGACGGCCACAGGTATCGTTGAAGACCCTAAAATCATCAAGGTCGATCATGGCCACACCGGCCTGCATGCGGGCGCTGCGAAGCTTTTCCTCGTAATATCGGCGATTGCGCACGCTCGTCAGCACGTCGGTGTAGACAAGGTCCTCTTCTGCGGCCTCTTGTTCATCAATCGGACGCACCATCAGCAGAACGTGAGGCTCGCCCTCAACCATCAAAGAGCGCAGGCGAGCGCGGTACTCAACGCCATCGTTGAGCAGCCGTTCCGACACCTCATCGGAACCCGCCGCCAAGGCTTCAAGACTTGACTGACGCAGACAGGGACACCGTTCGCCGGCGAGCAGGCAGTTAGGATCGCCCTTAATCTGATCGACAGACAGCAAACGCACCACGGGGTAGGTCTTCGCGACACGGGCGACCTCGGCGGCAGCCTCCTCGTCGGTTAGATTGGCCTCGTGATTATTGAGCATAGGGGGCCCTTTCAGTAGTTTTGCTTGGTAGCAGTGGGTGCCAAATGTTACAAGGGTAGCACCTTGTCGATGCAGGTACGCACGTGAATACCGTTTCTTTTTCATGAGTTGGCAGACGGTAGGGCTGAAGCCGCAGCCGTAAGGTTCTGGGCGCATCTGTTAACACGGTCGAAATGTTTACGGGAAAAGCCCGTTTTGATTATTGCGGCTGCTAGAACCCTAGGACGCCACGGACGGCCTGGGCAGCCGCTACCGGTCGATCGCGCAGCCCGTTGTGCGCGCCGGGGACCGTTACGAGCGGACAGCCCAAAAGCTCAGCCGACGCTCTCGTGCCCGCTTCGCGGGGCGTGCCAATCGAGAGCTCGCCCAAAAACACGGCGGCCACTGTTTTCGATGCGCGGACGCGATCCCAATCGGGAACGCAGGTCATAATGATCCCGTATTCGTTTGCCATAAAGCTGCGGCCGTTGCGCAGGGCATGCTTGGCTTCCGCCTCGGTTGTCTTGGGAGCTTGAGGATCCGAATCACTGATGGCACTCAGGAAGGCTCTTAATGCCCTCGAGACCTTTCCCGCAGCAATCATCTCGAGCAAAACCGGGGCCGTGCCCAGGCCAGCGCCCTCGTTTGTCACGGCGGGTTCGTGCAGCATCGCGCGCGAGACAATGGCCGGGTTTGTACGGAGAAGCTCCAGGGTCACCAGCGTACCGGCGCTGTGCGCGAGGACATTTGCCGGGGCGCCGACATGCTCGATAACGGCCTGCAGGTCGGCGGCCTGGGCGGCGAGGTCGTAGCGCCCGTCCGCGGCATCGCCGCTCTCGCCGCAACCGCGGCGGTCGTAGGCAATTACGCGATAGCCGCAGGCGAGCTCGCGGGCGATCCCGTCAAAAAATGTGCCGTCGACGCAAGCGCCGTGCACGCACACCAAGGCAGGCGCATCCGACGGCACGCCCGGCTCGGCAAACTCGCGACAGGCAATCGTGGTGCCCGCATTCTCGACCGTAAAATCCATGTTGTGCCCCATCGCCTTGCACCTTGTTAACGCATTAACTGTACCCAACCGGGAACCTCTCATAGCGCGGACATCGAGGGCGGCGTGAAAAAACGAAATCTGAAAAGCACAAGCCCGAATCAGACTTTGGCACCGATGCTATGCTTAGGCACAACTGTCCCAAGGAGCATATGCCTATGTCTACGTTTTTAAATGCCAGCCCCATCTTTGGACCGGTGCGCAGTCGCCGCCTGGGCCTTTCGCTCGGTGTCAACATGATGCCGGCGTCGGGCAAGATCTGCACGTTCGACTGCATCTACTGCGAGAACGGCCTTAACGCCGAGCGCCCCTGCCATGAGCCGTATAACACGGCCGCCGGGGTGCTCGACGCACTCGAGGCCAAGCTGCGCGAGATGGCAGCCGAGGGCGAGCTGCCCGATGTAATCACCTTCGCCGGCAATGGCGAGCCCACCGCCGCACCGGAGTTTCCGCAGGCTATCGCCGGCGCCATCGCACTTCGCGACCAGCTGGCCCCGAACACCAAGATCGCCGTGCTCTCCAATGGCACGCGCGCTGACCAGCCCGCTGTGCACGATGCGCTCATGATGGTCGACGACAACATCCTCAAGCTCGATACGGTCGACCCGGCTTTTATCCAGCTGCTCGACCAGCCCGTTGGCCCCTACGACGTCGAGCACCAGATCGAGACGTTCGCGAGCTTTAACGGCCACGTTATTATCCAGACGATCTTTTTGAACGGCGAGTACCAGGGCAAGTCCCTCGATAACACTGGTGAAGCGTACGTCGGCCCTTGGCTCGCGGCGCTCGAGCGCATTCGCCCGCAGGAGGCGACCATCTACACGGTGGCGCGCGAGACACCGGTCGCCGGCCTTGCCAAAGCAGCGCCCGTGGTGCTCGACGCCATTGCCGCGCGCGTTCAAGCCCTCGGCATTCCCTGCCAGGTGAGTTACTAGCAAAACCACGCAGCAGCTAGTGCCGCCATCCCGCCCCATCAGTTGCGGTGATATAGTTCCTATTTGTGCTGTTAAACCGCTTAAATCGGAACTATATCACCGCAACTTTTATGGACACGTGGGTGGGCTATACTAGCTGCGAATGAAAGGAAGTTAGCCATGTATGACAAAGGACCCGTGCCCGGCCGCAACGACGCTTGCTGGTGCGGCAGCGGCAAGAAATACAAGAAATGCCACAGCGCCTTCGACGAGCGCCTCGAGCGCCTGTGGGAAGAGGGCTGGGAGGTTCTGCCCCGCACGCTCTACAAGACGCCCGCCGATATCGAGGGCATCAAGCGCTCCGCCGCCATCAACGTGGGCGTGCTCGACTACGTAGGCGAGCACATCGCCGCGGGCATGACCACCAACCAGATCGACCAGATGATCTACGACTACACCGTCGAGCACGGTGGCACGCCGGCCGACCTCAACTACGAGGGCTATCCCAAGAGCGTGTGCACCTCGATCAACGACGTGGTCTGCCACGGTATCCCCTGCGATACGGACGTGCTGCACGAGGGCGACATCATCAACGTGGACTGCTCCACGATCCTAGACGGCTACTTTAGCGACTCGAGCCGCATGTTCTGCATCGGCGAAGTCTCGGCCGAGCGCCAGCGCCTGGTCGACGTCACCCGCGCCAGCGTGGAGGCGGGTCTGGCGGCCGTCAAGCCGTGGCTGCCGCTCTCCGTCATGGCCGAGGCCGTGCAAAAGACGGTCGAGGACGCCGGCTTTAGCGTGGTGCGCGAGTACGGCGGACACGGCATCGGTAAGGAGTTCCACGAGGACCCGTTTGTGGGCTTTACCACCGAGGCGCCCGATGTGGACACCATCATGGCTCCGGGCATGGTCTTTACCATCGAGCCTATGGTCAACGCCGGAGCGCCCGACATCAAGATTAGCAAGGGCGATGGTTGGTGCGTGCGCACCAAGGACGGCAGCGATTCGGCCCAGTGCGAGGTACAGCTCGTGGTGACCGAGGACGGCTACGAGCTGCTGAGCTGGTAGCCGCAGATGCGCCGGATGCTGACGGGCACGCTCGTCTTGCATCCGGCGTTTTATTTGAACGTTTTGCCCGATAAAACCTGCCAAAATAAACCTGTCCCTTTTTGGTAGGCTGAGCGGAGAGGACTGCTTGTGAACATCCTGGTTTTGCTGCCCGTCAACGACCGCCATCGCGCAATTCTTGAGTCGAGCGCTCCGGGCGAGGACTTTATCTACACGAGCTCCGACGCCATCACGCGCGAGCAGGTCGCCAACGCCGACGTGATCTTGGGCAACATAGACCCTGCCCTGCTTACCGCATGCGAGCACCTCCAGCTGCTGCAACTACAGACCGCGGGCTATGACGATTACTTGGCCGCCGGCACCGTGCCAGCCGACGCCAAGCTGTCTTGCTCGGTGGGCGCCTACGGCCAGGCCGTGAGCGAGCACATGTTTGCCATGGTGCTGTCAATGATAAAGCGCCTGCCCGGCTACCAGGACCTGCAGCGCGAGCATCGCTGGGAGGACTTGGGCCCGGTCACCTCGCTCAAAAATGCCAACGTGCTGGTGCTGGGCGCAGGCGATATCGGCGGCCACTTTGCCACGCTCTGCCGCAGCATGGGCGCACACGTCCGCGGCATCAAGCGCCATCCACTCGTCTACCCTATTGTGTTTGAGGACATGGACGGCATGGATGCCCTGCCCGAGCGCCTGGCCGAGGCTGACATCGTTGCATCCTTTATGCCGAGCACACCCGAGACCCGCGGCCTGGCGAACGCCGAGTTCTTCGCCGCGATGAAACCGGGTGCCTTCTTTGCCAACGGCGGCCGCGGCGATCTTGTGGTCGCCGACGACTTGGTTGCCGCTCTGGAATCGGGACATCTCGCCGGCGCCGCGGTCGACGTCACCGACCCCGAGCCGCTGCCTGAGACAAGCCCCCTGTGGGATGCGCCCAACATGCTCATCACGCCGCATGTCTCGGGCTGGTTCCACCTAGCCGCCACGCTCAACAACGTCGTCGACATCGCCGCAGAGAACCTGCGTCACCTGCAGGCCGGCGAAACCCTGCGCTGCTGGATCGAGCACTGATTTGTTCCGGCGTTTTGCCAAACGCCGGAACCCCTCGACGCTGCGAGCCCGCCGTTTGGCCAATCTGCCGTCTGTCTCTTAT
>CABSMZ010000042.1 GCA_902478875.1 uncultured Collinsella sp. | reverse complement strand
TCCAAGCTCGCCGACCTCGAGAACAAGGACGAGGACGGCCAGCCCCACTACCCCGGCTGGGACCTCGACGCCATCAAGTGGCTCGTTGAAGAGCGCGACATCGGCGCCATCGGCCACGAGCCGGCTGACACCGACCCGGCGAGCGTGACCACGCGTGAGGACGCCTACCCCTACCCCGGCGAACAGTACATCCTCTCGGTCGATCGCTATCAGATCGAGGTCATGGACCATCTAGACGAGCTTCCCGCCACGGGCGCCGTCATCTTCTGCACCTTCCCCAAGGTGCGTGATGGCGTCGGATATCCCGCACGTGTCTTTGCGGTCTGCCCCGCGTCATAAGTTCCCATGCGTTTGTTCTTCTTAATACGGCCATCCGGTGCACGCGACATGGCCCGGCGGCATACAATCCATCAGGCGCCCCATACGCGGGCGCCTTTTTATGGGGAGATGATTCACATGCAGATCAACAAGGTCGCCTTCATCGGCAAGGGCGGCGTGGGCCTGCTCTACGGCAGCATGATCGCCCAAGCGCTCGGCAACGACGCCGTCGAATACGTTATGGACGACGCGCGCTTTGAGCGCCACGCGGGTGATGCGCTCACCGTCAACGGCAAGCCCTGCGCGCTCAAGTCCGTCCGCGCGAGCGAGGCGACGCCCGTCGACCTGGTCATCCTCACGGTCAAGACAACCGGGCTCGATGTGGCGCTCAAAACCCTGGAAAGCGTCGTGGGACCCGACACGCTGATCGCGTCGCTGTGCAACGGCATCACGAGCGAGCAGAAGATTGCCGAGCGCTTTGGCTGGGAGCACACCGTCCTTGGTATCTGCCAGGGCATGGACGCCGTATTCCTCAACGGGGAGCTCACCTATACCAATGCCGGCGAGATCCGCTTTGGTGCGGCAGCGGGCACCGACCCCGCAACCGTTATCGCCATCGACGAGCTCTACACGCGTTGCGGCATCGCCCATACCGTCGAGCACGACATCGCACATCGCATGTGGGCCAAACTCATGCTCAACGACGGCATCAACCAGACCTGTATGGCCTACGGCGGCACCTACGGAAGCGCTACGGAGCAGGGCTCCGAGCAGCTCCGCAGTTTTGTCTCCGCCATGCGCGAGACGCTTGCAGTCGCCAATGCCGAGGGCATCGAGCTCACCGAGGCAGACCTAACGCAGATGGTGCGTCTCATAAAAGGGCTCGATCCCGCCGGCATGCCCTCGATGGCGCAAGACCGCATCGCTCAACGCAGAACCGAGGTCGAGGAATTTGCGGGTACCATCTGCCGCCTCGCGGCCAAGCACGGTATCCAGGTGCCGCAAAACGAATGGCTCTATTCGCGCATCCGCGAAATCGAGGCCAGCTGGTAACGCCGCCGCACCGCATCCAACAGTCTCAATAGCAAAAACCGCCGCAAAGGGCACTCCCCTTGCGGCGGCTTCCTTCTTCATCTATGGGCAAAACCAGCTTCACAACGGCTAGCGCCGCACCTGCGGCGTCTCGTCCTCGTCATCGCGGCAAAGGGTCACGCCCGCACTTCCCAGCAGCGCTGCTGCGATGAGCGCGCCGACCACAATAGGAGCAGCCCCGCACGAGCCCTGCATGCCTGCGACAAACGCAGCTGTAGGGCCAAGACAGCCAAGTACCAATGCGACGGCGGCGATAGCGATATCTCGAGCGTTCATGAGACCACTTCCTCCACGAGAAAGACCTTATTTCTCATGAACCAGTGTGCCCCGCATGCATACGCCCAGCGTACCGCCACGGTAAGGGCTCTGTTAACTCAAACGCACATAAAGAAAGGGCGGCTTTACGTTGCCTAAAAGCTCAGCAAAGACGCCCGCCCATCATGTGCCTATTTTGCTCTGATGGCAGATTACCAACCGGTATAGTAGTCGGTGGTTCCGGCAGCACAGCCGGAGTCATAGACCTTGCACTCGCCCTTGGAACCGGTAAACGTGGAGCCTTGGGCCTTATCGCCCGCGGCAACGACGTAGTAGCCATCGGAATCGCGCCAAAAGCCCTCGGAATCCTGCGTCCATTCGCCCGTGCGGTGGTGATACAACACGTTGCTGCTGTAATAAGTCTCGCGGCGGCCGTTATAGTTATTGACGCCGCTCGAGCGCGTCAGACCCGAGCCGTTCGCGTAATACGCAGCAGACGTGTAAGACAAGCCGGAGCCGGCGTTGTAATACGAAGCCTGAACGGCCTCGGCGGCCTCGGCCTCGGCTGCGGCGGCCTCGAGCGCTTCGCGCTTGGCATTCTCAAGCGCAGTGCGCAGCTCATCGAGCTCGGTCGACTTCGTGTCGACCTCCCCCATCGTCAACAGACTACCCGCACCGTCGATACAACCCTGCAGCACAGCGCGCTCGTCATCGGTAGCATAGTCGCCATACATATTCATAATGATCTGAGCGCGCATCTCAAGGGAATCGCGCTTGGCCTCCATCGAGGCGTTCCACTCCTGCATGGAACCATAACCATCGCCGCGATAATCAACGGGCTGTACCAGCGTCGCCTCGGACGGCGTAGATCCAACCGTATCGGACAGTGTTGCCGCGTGGGCATCAGTTGCGCCGGCGCCTGCCAAAAGTGCCACGGTCAGAGCGGCGGAAAGGGCAGCGGCTTTCGGTTTTCGTGAATCGATCCTCATGTAGCTGGAAACCTCCGTAGTGCGTTTTTGCTGCGTTTGAGCTGCGTGTGATTCGATCGCGCTGCATAGTACCTCGAGCAAATCGCGACCTGCGGTTTTACTCAAAAGGCGCACGTCAATTGCGTAAAACTCACATCCTCTCAACAGGAGTTTTCCACAACTCAAATGCATAAAGCATGCCAAAAACCCTGTAATAGCGCCCTTCCTATGCAAAAAAGACGCCTGCGCAACCATTGCTTGCGCAGGCGTCTTGAGCAGGCATTTATGCAGTTATACCTATCGAGTCGCAAGGGGTCCTTGCACAAGTCGCCTTACTCGTCCAGCACGGCGAAGGCCTGCTTCAGATCCCAAATGATGTCCTCGGCGTTCTCGGTACCGATGGAAAGACGGATCGTGGAGGGCGTGATGTTCTGCTCGGCGAGCTCCTCGGCAGAGAGCTGGGAGTGCGTGGTGGTAGCCGGGTGCACGACGAGCGACTTGACGTCGGCCACGTTGGCGAGCAGCGAGAACACCTGCAGATGATCGATGAACTTCCAGGCAGCCTCCTGGCCACCCTTAATCTCAAAGGTGAAGATCGAAGCGCCGCCGTTGGGGAAGTACTTCTGATAGAGCTCGTGATCGGGGTGCTCAGGCAGGCTCGGGTGGTTCACCTTGGCAACGTGGCTGTCGCCGGCAAGGAACTCAACGACCTTCTTGGTGTTCTCGACATGACGGTCAACGCGCAGCGACAGGGTCTCGGTGCCCTGGAGCAGGACCCAGGCGTTGAACGGGCTGATGCAGGCACCCTCGTCACGCAGCAGGATGGCGCGGACATAGGTTGCGAAGGCGGCGGGACCGGCAGCCTCGGCAAACGAGACGCCATGGTAGGAGGGGTTGGGCTCAGCGATCTGGGCGTACTTTCCGCTCGCCTTCCAATCGAAGTTACCGCCGTCGACGATCACACCGCCCAGCGAGGTGCCGTGGCCGCCGATGAACTTGGTTGCGGAGTGGACAACGATGTTGGCGCCATGCTCCAGCGGACGGAACAGATACGGGGTGCCGAAAGTGTTGTCGACGACAACCGGCAGACCGTGCTTCTTGGCGATCTCGGAGATGGCGTCGATGTTGGGGATGTCAGAGTTGGGGTTGCCGAGCGTCTCGAGATAGATGACCGTGGTGTTGTCCTTGATGGCACCCTCAACCTCTTCCAGGTTGTGGGCATCGACAAACGTGGTCTCGACGCCAAACTGGGAGAGCGTATGCTCGAGCAGGTTGTAGGAACCGCCGTAGATGGTCTTCTGAGCCACCACGTGGTCACCAGCCTGGGCAAGAGCCTGCAGGGTATAGGTGATGGCAGCGGCACCGGAGGCGACGGCAAGACCGGCCACGCCACCCTCGAGCGCGGCGATACGGTCCTCAAAGACGCCCTGGGTGGAGTTGGTCAGACGGCCGTAGATGTTACCGGCGTCGGCAAGACCAAAGCGATCGGCGGCGTGCTGGGAGTTGCGGAACACATAGCTCGTGGTCTGGTAGATAGGCACGGCGCGGGAGTCGGATGCGGGGTCGGCGCTCTCCTGGCCAACATGAAGCTGCAGGGTATCGAAACCAAAGGTGTGCTCGGGGTTGTTGATGAACTGGCTCATGATGATCTCCTTGATCGAACGAAAGTAAATAAATAAGAGAGAAGTAAGTCGCTGTCTCCTGATCACGCCGACGGGCGCAAACAGGAGCCCGGCATTCGTCTTGGTAAGCAGTTCATATGCGGTCCTCCTTTTGACATCCCGGTTCCGTGGTCGGCTTAATTACCTACCGCCTTTGTGTGTTTTGAATAGTACGAGCATTGTTTCGCTCGGTCAATCACTTAAAAGCGCTAACCTGTTATCGGTTTTTTAGATAGCTATCGAAAGGACGGGCACCGATGACACTCCAGCAGCTTCGTTTTCTTATCGCCGTGGCAGAGTCCGGCTCAATCAACGCCGCAGCTCAGCGCCTCTATACCGCTCAGTCCAACATCTCAAACGCCGTCAAAAGCCTAGAACAAGAGCTCCATCTGGAGATCTTTACGCGCTCCAGCCGCGGCGTCACGCTCACCAACGACGGCACCGAGCTTTTGGGCTATGCGCGCCAGGTCGTAGAGCAGGCCGACATGCTCGAGGCACGCTACGAGGACGGTGGCACCCCGCAAGCCCGCCTCGCCATTTCCGCCCAGCACTACGCCTTTTCGGTCGAGGCCTTTGTCAACGTAGTCGAGCGCTGCCGCGACAGCAAGTTCGAGTTCATCATGCGCGAGACCACCACATCGCAGATCATCGATGACGTCCGTGCGTTTCGCAGCGATATCGGCATTCTGTATCTGGATGACTTTAACGCCCGCGTTCTGCAGAAGGCCTTCGCCGATGCCCGCGCAAGCTTCCATCCCCTCTTCGACGCGACGGTCCACGTCTTCGTTAGCGAGCGCCACCCGCTCGCACGCCGCCCGCAGCTGTCCCTTGCCGACCTCACGCCCTATACGCGCTACAGCTTTGAGCAGGGAACCTCAAACTCCTTCTATTACGCCGAGGAACCTTTTAGCTATATCCCTTGCGACCGCAACATACGAATCTCGGACCGCGGAACACTTACCAACTTACTTATCACGTCGAACGGTTACACCCTGTCGACCGGTGTCCTCTCCAATGAAATGCAATGGGGCATGGCATCGATCCCGCTAGCAGACGCCCCAACGATGCACGTTGGCTACATCATGCACGACGAGCGCAAGCCCTCTCTCCTCTTGCAGCAATACCTCGACGAGCTCAACCGCATCATCCATGCCAACTAACAGTCGGAAGACGGGGTAGAAATCGTAGATTGCTGGCCCCCGGCGGGCATGGCGCTACAATGGTCACTCACACGAAACGTACCCAACGAAAGGAAGCCCGTGAAGGTCATCATCTATACCGACGGCTCGGCCCGATCAAATCCGGGACGCGGCGGCTACGGCGCCGTGCTCAAATACACCAACCCCGCCGGCAAGACCTTTACCTCCGAGCTTTCGCGCGGCTACGCCAAGACCACCAACAACCGCATGGAACTCATGGCCGTTATCGTGGCGCTCGAGGCGCTCAACCGCCCCTGCGAGGTCGAAGTCCATTCTGATTCGCAGTACGTCGTCAACGCCTTTAACAAGCATTGGATCGACGGCTGGAAAAAGCGCGGATGGAAAACCGCCAACAAGCAACCCGTCAAGAACCGCGACCTGTGGGAGCGCCTACTCACCGCCAAAAGCAAGCACAAGGTTGAGTTCATCTGGGTTAAGGGTCACGCCGGTCACGAGCTCAACGAGCGCTGCGATGAGCTCGCCACCACGGCGGCCGACGGCAGTAACCTCGATATCGACGCCGGCTTTAACGAGAGCGACCTGTAATAGCGTTTTCGCGCAGCTTTATATCCCCACGCGCTACACTCATCCTGTAGACCAAACAACGCAAGGGAGACGTATGCTGCGCATCGCGACCATCGGCACATCCATGATTACCGACGACTTTATCCAAGTCGTCAACGCCAACGACCAAGCCGCGTTTGTGGGCACGCTTTCACGCGATGCCAATCGCGGTGCTGCCTTTACCGCCGAGCGCGATGGCGAGCGAAACTTTACCTCACCCGATGAGCTTGCGGCAGCCGCCGACGTCGACGCCGTCTATATCGGCAGCCCCAACGCACTCCACTACGAGCAGGCCCTTGCCTGCATCGCCGGTGGCAAGCACGTCATCGTCGAGAAGCCCTTCTGCGCCACCGAAGCGCAGGCTCTAGAAGTCTTCCGCGCTGCCGAGGCAGCAGGTGTCGTGGCCCTCGAGGCCATGCGTCCCCTCCACGATCCCGCCTTCCACGCCATCGAGGACGTCCTGGGCGAGATCGCCCCCATCCGCCGCGCCTCATTGCGCTTTGGCAAGTATTCTTCGCGCTACAACGAGGTTCTCGCGGGGCGCGCCACCAATATCTTCGACTGCAATATGGCATCGGGTTCCCTCATGGACATTGGCGTCTACGTCGTCGAGCCCATGGTCGAGATCTTCGGCATGCCCTCTGGTCTCACCAGCATGACCACGCTGCTCGACCCCTCGACGCAAGAGCTCACCCATGGTCCCATCGACGGTTGCGGTTCCATTCTCGCCAGCTATGGCGGAGGGCGTATCTCCGTCGAACTTGCGCACTCCAAAATTACGAATGACCTGCTGCCCTCGCAGATCGAAGGCGAGCGTGGCACTATCCAGATCGACCATCTGTCCACGCCCCGCAATGTCCGCATCGACTATCGCGGCGACGTCGTACGCGGCTCGGCGACCGAAGCACCGCGCGAAAAGGGCAACAACGGCCGCGTGCTCGACCTGCCTAATTCGAGCAACACTATGGAATACGAACTCACGGACTTTATCACCGCCATCGGCGGCATCGATAACGTTAAGGAAGAGATTTGGGAGACCCCGGCGGGACGCCACGAGCTTGGCCACTACCGCGATGTTACGCTTGTCTCACTGCGCATCATGGATGCCGTGCGCCAGCAGGCCGGCATTACCTTCCCGGCCGACGCAGGCAAGCAGGCATAGCGATGGGCTTCTTCGATACGTTCTTCTCCAGCGTCACCGGCGGCAGTCGAGAGCCTCAAAAACCATCAAACGTCGAGCTCGAACTGCGCCGCAGGCTTACTGTGCTCGCAAGCGACGAGGCCACTCAAGACACTCCCCTGCGCTTTTTCCTGCGCTGGGCGGGGCAAGTCCAGGGCGTCGGTTTTCGCTTTACCAACACCAACCTCGCGCAGGCACGCGCACTCACCGGCTGGGTGCGTAACATGGAAGACGGTTCAGTCGAGATGGAGATACAGGGAGCTCCGGCAAACATCCTATCTCATCTCGAGGCGCTTCACGCCTCCTACGAGCGCATGGGAACGCGTTTTCGCCTCGTAGACGCCCAGGCCCGAGCCCCACTTGCCAATGAAGACAGTTTCATTCCTCGTTATTAGTATTGTGTGCTAAATACGGTATCATTTACCTACGACCGTTGATAGAAAAGAGGCGAGGCGCATGGCGGTGCAAAGAAGGAATACCAGGCAGCGAAAGCTGGTTCTTGACGCCGTGCGCCAAAGCTATAACCATCCCACCGCCGACGAAATCTACAACGTCGTGCGCGCGCAGGACGACAAAATCAGCCGCGGCACGGTCTACCGCAACCTCAACCTCTTAGCCGATGCCGGGGAGATCCTCTCCATCAAGACGCCGGGCGGCAGCCGCTTCGATCGCACCATCGAGCCGCACGCACATATCATCTGTACCTCGTGCAGCCGCGTCATCGACGTGCCGCTCCCCTTCGACGATCAGCTCGATACCAAGGCATCCGAGCAAATCGGCTGGGACGTCACCTCGCACTACACCATCTTCGAGGGCCTCTGCCCCAACTGCCGGTAGATGTTTGGGACATGCCTTAAAATCTCCCTTTCCACCGATGGCGGCAAAAAGTAGATTTCTAGGCATGTCCCAAATGTCTACTCGGCAAGCAGGCGACGCAGCTCTTCTTCGACCGTGCGCACGTAGCGGACGCGGTCATTGACACCGCGCATGCTGGGATTGCAGCTCTCCATCAGATAAGGGTGGCCCACCACGTTGAGCATGTCGCGGTCGTTTTCGTTATCGCCAAACGCCATCATCTCATCGGGCGAAATTCCCAGGGCACGACCGTAATCGGCAAGCGCGGAACCCTTACCCGAATCAAAGCCGATAAAGTCCGTCCACTCGGTTCCCGACGTCATCACGTCGACACAGTCGCTAAAGTGGCGCTCGAAATACTCCAGCGCCGCCGGCTGCTCTGCCTCGGGCGTCTGGAAGGCAATCTTAATGACGTCCTCGTCGATGTCCTCGGGACGGTCGACCACCGCCACATCGCAGTGGACCTCATAACGCAGGTGTTCAACAAACGCGTCGTTGCCGCTCATGGTGTAGAGGCGCCCCTCACACGAAAGGGTCACGTCGGCATGGGGATACGCAACCACGGCATTCGCGATATCCATAGCAAGGCAACGCTCCATGGAACGCTTGACAACGGCACGCCCCTCGCTCATCACCAGGGCTCCGTTTTCGCATACGTAGACGAGCTCATCGGCCACCGGGGCAAACAGGTAGCGCAAGCTCGCATATTGACGGCCGCTCGCCGGCATAAACACGATACCGCGACGATGCAGCTCATCGATAAGCTCAAAGGCCTCGGAACGCGGCTCGCGCTCCCCCGGATGCAGCAACGTGCCGTCCAAATCGCATGCAATCAGCTTGATTCCCTCAAGACCCATATGCTTTCCCCCAAAGCCTCTTATCAACAGCAAGACGGACTTTGATTGGTCACCCCTCAAAGCCCGTCTTGCGCATGCGCGCACTTAGCCGCGCGTCTTTTTTACGATGGCAAAGTCGGGAGCTATGCTCACGACGACCTCCGCCGCACTCGACGCAAAGCGCCGGTCCGCATCGAGTTCACGGGTAACCACCGAGAGCTGAACACCCTCGACACCCCGAAGCATGCGGCCCAAAACAGGCTGCACCGGCGTATACATGCGCACGGTATGCTCGTCCGAATCGCCTCGGAAAAGCGGCGCGTGCATATTGCCGATCTCCCAGCACGCATGCGCGAGCGCAATCGGATCCATGCGGTCGACTTCAACCAAATAAACCTCGGCGCTGCGCAGGCGCACGACAACCGCCACGGGCACCATGCCCGAACGGTCGATGGCGAGCACGTCGCCATCGGCAAGACGACCGCCGTCGGCAGCATCCAGCCGAACATCGATCGTGCGCCCCAGCTCCGTCACGCCCACAAACGTGCGCGCATCAGCCTGGTCCCAATCGAGCAGGAGCTCGTCAACTTCAAAGACGCCGCCCAACTTCCGGCGAAGCAGGAGTTCATAGGACGGATCGTTGAGATTTCCCAAGCATGTCGTCGAAACCAAGCGTTCAGGCATACTCTAACCCTCGACCTCAACGAGCTCGATATCAAAGTTGAGGTCCTTGCCGGCCAGCTCGTGGTTGGCGTCGAGCGTCACAGCCTCGGGCGTTACGTCGATGACCACGGCGGGAACGGGCATACCGCTCGGCGTGGACAGGAAAAGCTTCATGCCCTTCTCGATCTGCTCGATGTTGGGAACCTGTTCGGCCGGGAAGGTAATAACCATCTCGGGATTGTGCTCGCCGTAGGCATCGGCAGCAGGAATGTGCACGGTCTTCTTCTCGCCCACCTGCATGTCGACAACAGCGGCGTCGAAGCCCTTGATCATCTGACCGGCGCCGCAGGTGAACTCCAGCGGCTCGCCGCGATCGTAGGAGCTATCGAACTGCGTGCCGTCATCGAGCGTGCCGCGATAATGGGTCTTGACCTTCTTGCCCTGGTTGGACATGGTAACCTCCGTGATAAGGGCGGCGCACAACGCGGGCCGCCGTGAACATATGGCGCTAACTATACCCTAGTCATACAATTCAATGACAGTTTGCAAAGAAACGCTGCAACCGGAGGAACCATGGCATATCCCGTATTTGACCTACACTGCGACACTGCCGACCGAATCGGCTGGGCCACGCTCGATCTCGACCTGCGCTTTACCGCCGGCACCGACGGTTATTTCCCCGGCGACGAAACGCATCCGCAAGATTTCGACCTCATCGAGGGCAACGCCTGCGCCATCTCGCTCGCAAAGATCGGCAACACGCCGTGGGCACAGTGCTTCGCCACGTTTGTCCCCGACGAGATTCCCACCGCCCACGCCGCGCGCTTCCAGGCGCAGATCATGGCGCACATGAGCGGCCAGGCCATGCTTAACCACGACCGCATGGTCAACGTACGCAGCGCGGCAGACATTCGCCCTGCGCTCAAAGACGGCAAGGTCGCCTGCATCCACACCATCGAAAACGCCACGTTCTTTGCCGAGGACCCCGCGCTGATCGAGGTACTCAAGAGCCTGGGCGTACTCATGTCATCACTCAGCTGGAACGCGCAGGGGCCGCTCGCGAGCGGCCACGACACCCACGCCGGCCTCACCGCCGCCGGCATCGAGGCCCTTACGCAGATGGAGCACGCCGGCATGGTGCTCGACGTCTCCCACCTCAACGATGAGTGCTTTGACGAGGTTGTCGCCCACGCCACGCGCCCCTTCGTCGCCAGCCACTCCAACTCCCGTACCGTCTGCAGAGTCAAGCGCAACCTCACCGACGACCAGTTCCGCACCATTCGCGACATGGGCGGTATCGTCGGCCTCAACTACTGCAGCGAGTTCCTTTCCAACGACGCAACCAAAAAGACCGCCGCAGACGTCACCTTCGACCAGCTAGCGGCACATATCGAGCACTGGCTCGACCTGGGCGGCGAGGACGTCATCGCACTCGGTGGCGACTGGGACGGCGCCACTGTGCCCGCCTTCCTCTCCGATGCCAGCAAGATGCCCGAGTTCCAGAACATGCTCTCCAAGCACTTTGGCAAGACCGTGATGCAAAAGCTCTGCAACGACAACGCGCTTGCCTTCTTTGAGCGTTATTAATTTCACATCCCTTGAGCGGGCCGGCATGCCGAACGGTCGACATGCCGGCCCGTCTCCAATCCAAAGGACCGCTTTTGACGCAGCAGTTTACGATTTCCGCATCCCGACCGGATGGGACGCCCATCCCCGTCGTCGTTACCAAAAAGTGCGTCAAGAACTTCAACCTACGCGTCACTTCGAGCGGTGAGGTCCACGCCAGCGCACCGCTCGGCGCCACCCGCGAGCGTATCGAAGCGTTTGTGAAGCGCAACAGCGCCTGGATTACCAGCCGACTTGCCCAGCGCGAGCAGCGTCAGGCGACGGCACGAGAGCCGCTCAGCCCCTCGTCCATCATTGCACTTTGGGGCAAGCCCATCACGGTACAGGATGCACTCGATCACAACTTTGCATCACCCGCACCGCGACCCAAACAGGCCACCTTCGCAAGTTTTATGGGTACCGACGAATCGGACGAAGGCCCACAGGCCAAGCGGCGCGCAATCCTCGACGGCCTAACGTCCGATGAGCTCCAAGCCCATATCGACCAGCTCTGTGCAACCGAGGTCACCACGGCGCTGTACGATATGGTGCACGCGTACGAAATCGCAATGGGCGTCACCGTGGCCCGCGTCTCCGTGCGCAGCATGAAAACGCGCTGGGGATCATGCACGCCCAAGACCGGCGCCATTCGCATCGCACGCGAACTTGCCGCCTATCCCATCGAATGCCTCGACATGGTTGTCGCCCACGAGCTCGTCCACTTGCTCGAGCCAAGCCACAATCAGCGATTCCACGCCCTGCTCGACACGTACTGTCCCAACAATAAAGCTCTGTCGCAGCGGCTCAAGCAGCCACCCATAGAGTCGTATTAGAACCGGTTAGCGCACGCGCTCGATCTCGACGCCGCAGCTTGCCAGGGGCAGGCCAACAGGAGCCCACGGCTTATCGAGCTTTATGCGCACACCAAGCAGCGAGGGATAACGGCGCAGCAGCATCTGGGCTGTCCCCTCGGCTGCCGCCTCGATGAGCTTAAACGTATGCCTGTCTCTTATACACATCTGACGCTGCCGACGA
>CABSMZ010000041.1 GCA_902478875.1 uncultured Collinsella sp. | reverse complement strand
GTGGGCTCGGAGAGGTGTATAAGAGACAGCGACAGAAGAGGCGAACGACAGATGCCGGACCCCGGACGACAGCACCGCGGAATACGAGCATTCCGACCACAACCGAACAACTCCAGCTACTAGGCAGGCGCCCGCATGGGCGCCTTTTACTTTTCGGGAACTTAGCTGCCAGCTAAGGCACGCGGCTCATGGCCGTTTCGTGAAGGCACGACCAGCTCGACCCAGCTCGACCCGTCTCCGCTCCCGCCGTGCTCACCAATCGACATCAGGCGGTTCAATCGTCGTGCAGACGAAAAGGGACACGGTGCCGTGCGGTGTGCTCGCGCGGTGCCGCACGGGAAGATTGGAGGAACCATGGTACACACAGCCGAATGCGTCGCGCCCGAGGGCAACCAAGATCGCGACGAATGGATAACGGTAATCGAGATGCAGGAGTACATGAGGGCAAGCCGAAACAAGGCATACGGCCTCATCTGGTCGGGAGAGATCGACTCGTACAGGCTCGGAAGGAAGCTCCTGGTGTCGAGGGCGTCAGTGGACGCCCACATCGAGTCGAGGAGCGGCAGGAAATGACGGCGGCGACCGTCCCGGGAGCTGCTCGCGGCCGGGCACGCGAGGGAGTCTCGAGACGAAAGGAGCTCAGGCACGCCCTCGTGGATGGTGTCACTGCGCCTCTGAATCAGGTTCATACAGACAAAGGCAAGCTTCGGGTTGTTATCGCAAACCAGCTCCGACGATAAATTCTCGTGTTCCGTAATCTTGAAGAAGCTGCGAATCTATTTCAGGGGCACTATCAACAGCGGTTTCATCCCGTTCCCCTCTTGCACTCACCGCCAGCACACGCTATAAGGTTGTTGGTGGCTCATTAAGCTACCTCCAAGTGCCGGGGGAGTCCCCCGGCTATTTTTTTATCCATTCCATTAGGAGTCCCCATTGGCCAAGGAGCTCAGCATCTTCGTCGACGAGAGCGGCGACCGCGGCGGCAAAGCTCGCTACTACCCGCTCGTACTCGTCTTTCACGACCAGGAAGGCAGCATCGCTGAGGCGGTCACGGGCTATGAGGCCAAGCTTGTCAGGGCCGATCTCCCTAACATTCCGTTTCACTCCGAGCCTCTCGTGAACGGGCACAAGGACTATGAGTTTCTTGACATCGAGCAGCGCAAGGTTATGCTCGCCCGTTTCTCCTCGTTCGTCCGCAAACTTCCCATTTCCTATATCACGTTCGTCTACCACCGCAGCCAGTTCGAAGACCCGGCAAGGCTAATGGAACGTATGGGGCGCGATATCTCCTCTGCCATGATTGAACACCTGGGCTTCTTTCAATCCTTCGACGATGTGAAGGTTTACTACGACAACGGTCAGGACATTGTCATACAGGCGCTTGACCGCTCGGTGGGCAAGGTCCTCTCAAAAGGGGTCGTCCGACGCCGCAAGACCTCGATGACCGATTACCGCCTCGAGCAAGTGGCGGATTACCTCTGCACCATCGAACTTGCCTTGGTCAAGTACGAGGCCAAGGAGAACGGTGAGACGTACAACAAGTTCTTCGGAGGTATAGGTTCTTTCAAGAGGAACTGGTTCAAGCAAGCCCGCAGCAAGCGGATATAGGTGGTTCCGCAGTCTCGCAGGGAGCGGTCGTCTCTCCTCCGGCCAGGGCCCCAAGCGACACGCTTCGAGCAGCGATAGCGAAACGCAAGCAACGGCGTCGCGGGCGCCTCGTGCGCCATAGTGTCCATGTGGTCATCTCCTATCGTCTCAGCGTGGTAGCTGAAGATTCTAGGCGCTGGCCACACCCCTTTTCCGGGGCGCCAACACCAACGTTTAGCACACAAGGAGTTTGACGAGATGGCTCAGCAAGTATTGAATCTATCCGCCCATGCAGCCACGTCGAATAACTCCAGATTGGGGTAACTGACCGTTTCGCCCGTTTCTTTAAGACAGGCCTCCGCGGCGTTGCACAGCGAGCTCGCGAGCGACGCCGCATCAACGCGGAACGTCACGCTCTTAGTCGCACGCATCCCGCTCTTGGGCGACGGCCAGGAAGAGCAGAGGGCGTTGCACCCGTGGAGGACAAGCTCGAACTTGTAGTCGTAGTCGAAGCTCTCGTCTTTCTCGGGAGCATCGACCGACACATCGTAGTCGCCTGAATGCAACAGGGAGCACCGGAGCTTCCAGCACATCTTCCCATTAAAGATTTGACCTGGAATCGTTTCACCTTCGTTCGAGGGGTCTCCCGAAAACAGGAAGTCGTTTGCCGCCCAGTCATCAAACCACTTCACATACTGCCGCCCCGCCGCTCTCTTCCCGTTATGAAGGACGAGATTGGGATAAAGAAGCTGCCCCATGGCGTCGGGAATGGTAAGGGAAGACATAAGGGCTGGGATAAGGCAGTCTTTCTCAACCGCATTTCTAATCGATTCGACGAGTAGCTTCATTTTGATGCCTCAAAAAGTCTATGCGGTCTTATGCGAAGAAACGGCCGATCGGCCATGAGCCGAGCGTCGTTCGTGCCTCTTCGTCAAGTGACGCTCTGAGCGCAGAGGCCATGTCCGAGTCTCCGCGCAAGGCTGCTGCGCATGCTTTCGACAGCGCACTATCTGAATTCAGCTGGATTGCCATTAACTCAGATTTCTCCTCGCTAGTAAGATCTCGCTTTCGAGCGGCAATTTGATATCGATTTATCAGGGTTGCCTCTCGATCCGCAAAAGCTTCCAGGGCGTCTACGGTCATCTCGCAGCATTTCAGCAACTCTTCCTTACAGCACGCATCTTGATCGTAGGCTGATAGCATTTCAAGCATCTTGTCGTTGACGTAGGCAGAGCTAACTTCGGTGACTGGATACTGCTTCAACGTAGCGGCAAACACCTCGGCATCGATATTGGCAAGCCTCATATAGTCCTGCATCGTTTGGACGAACAGAGGCGCGACGACTACGGGGGCATCCCCCTCGCCCCGGAAGAACACCGAGACCGTCAGGTCATCCAGTCGAAGCCCATCGACCATTCGGTACATATCTTCAGATACTTGGTAAAACACGAGCTTAATCGGATGGTTCCCCAGATTGATATATCCGAATCCGTTTTGCCGATCCTTGTAGTGGAGGGGTGCGTTCTCAACCAATCCCTTGTAAATTGTCTCGATGTTTCTTAAATCCTGAGTGGTCAACGCACTGATGTCGAGCTCTGGCTTGTAATGAAGAGCGTCGACAACCCGCTTGATAATCTCCAGCGACTGCAATCGACTCTCAAGGGCGTCGAGGTCGCCTCCGCTCAACTTGCACCCGCGAGCAAAGCCGCTTCCGTCTATGGAAAGCGTACCGGTTTGCATCAATGCGCGCATGAGGGCCAACTCTTCCATGCGCTCGACAAGAGTTCCGGTCTCGCTGAGGGCGATTGTGTTGGTGGAGAGGCATATGTCGAAACCCCTGAAGAAAACGTGCTCGCCATTCTCATTTTCTCCGGCCATGACCACCGCATTTAGGGAAACATCACCAGAGCTGACGTCATGCCGAGACCCAATCGCGACGCCAACTATGTTTTCAAGCTTATTCAAGGGATACAGCTCTCCCCAGGGGCTCTTCCCGTAGATATACAGCCCGTTCCTGTATGGAGCCAAGCTTGCGGGCGACTCGCCCTCGAGCAGCTCGATTCCAAACTCGCACTCATCAAAGCAAAGGCCGGCGTCCTTAAATTCCTCGATTGTCTTGGGGGCGATGCCAGCGACTGCTCGCTGCTTTGCTCTGTCCTTGACCGCCCTTCTGACAAGCCGCGTCAATTCCGCCGCGTCTGATGGAAGCCGGTCGAAACGCAAAGAGATGCGCTCTTGTTGCTCCGGAATATCGGCCAGAATCTTCTTTAGGTCATAGGGAAGCAAAAGTCTGTAGAAAACCTCCGCTGAACGAGCCTCGCTCCCACAGTAGACGTAAAAATAGATGCAGCCTCCAGCAATGTTGAGATAGTGCCTGAGGTCTGAAACTCGAACTTGCCGCTTAGGTCGGTCCGATTTTCTTTTCGAAGTGGTCCCCTTGACCTGAAGCGGCAACTGGCCTTCAACGGTCTCAATCGTGAAGGAAGAAGACGAGTAGACTTGCAGGTGCCCGTCGGTGCATTCGGTCTTGTCGTTCTCATCTATATACGCATAGACGCAAGCGACATCGCCGAAAGCCTGCTTGACAGCATTGACCGCGTTCTGCTCGATTTTGCGATTGTCCAAGCTTCTCCTTACTGTTTTAGATCGTCAGCAAACCGATGTCAGGCATGTTTCTCACTTGACCTAACTGCCTCGCGATGAATCGCATGGCCCTAGAGGAAAAAGTCCCTCGCGCTCACGATGCGGATGCCGTCGATATCCGTGTCGTAGGAACCCTGCCTCACGACCACGATCTTCTCGTGGTTGTCTCGTATCGACTTCAGAGGGGCGATCTCTCGCTCCCTGGTCTCGCTTGCGAACATCTCGTCAGTCGCCTGCACGTAGAGCACGCGCCCGTCCTTCGTCGCAACGAAGTCGACTTCCTTGCCATAGAGCTTGCCCACATGCACGCTCCATCCTTCGTAGAGCAGCTGGAGATACACGGCGTTCTCGAACAGGCGGCCAGTATCCGTGACCCTATAGCCGGCCATCCAGGTCCTGAAGCCGGTGTCGACGATGTACTCCTTTGGGTTCGTCTTGAGGAGCGCCTTGCCGTGCAAATCGTAACGCGTGGCACGATAGAACAGGAAGGCCTCCTCAAGCGCACCCACATACGAGGAAACGGTCTTGTTCGTGGTCTTCGGCCCCGCAGAAGTTAACGCGCCGGCGATTCGACTCGACGAGCACTCGTTGCCGATGTTGTCCGCCAGGAATTCGGCCACATGGCGCAGCAGGGAAGGGTCAGTCACCGCACTTTTGCCCTTCCCGCGCTCACGGTTGACAATATCACGCACGGCGATGGCTTCGTAGACGCCGGACATGTACGCCGAGTGCTGCGCCTGGGTCGTCGAGAGGGATGCGATGGCTGGCATGCCCCCGTACTCAAGGTAACGAGTAAGCATGTCGTCGAAGAGAACGGGATCCCCCTCGGGAGTGAGAGCCACCGAAGTTCCCGATACGAACTCGATTCCGCAGAAGTCGGCGAACTCGGAGAAGGACAGGGGCAGCATCTTTACCTCTACGTAGCGCCCGGAGAGATAGGTGGCCAGCTCGCTCGAGAGAAGATACGCATTCGAGCCCGTGAGGTAGATGTCGCAATCGAAGTCGATCCTCATTGCGTTGACCGCATCCTGCCAGCCATCGATTCTCTGGGGCTCGTCTATGAAAACGTAGGTGCGACCCTTGTCCGACAGGCGCCCGCGAACGTAATCATAAAGCTGGTCCTCCGTCTTGATGCCCGTACCCTTGCTTTCCAGGTTGACGCTCACAAAGCCGCGGCCAGCGACTCCTTCAGACTCGACGGCCATCCTAATTAGATCGAGAAGGCTCGACTTGCCGCACCTGCGCACGCCCGTGATCACCTTGATGAGGTCGGTGTCACGGAAGAGCATCGCCTCCTCGAGGTATCTATCGCGGTTCCTGAGTCTGCCACCCTTCAAAAGCTGCTCCTAAAACTCGAATCTGGTTACACTTTTAGGAGTATCGTAACTCCACGCCACAAGATGAGCAAAGAGCGCACCTCGAGACGGATCGACCAAGGGGATTACGCACCTGCCGGGAGGCAGGGCAGCTTGCTCGATCGACGCGGACTACCAATTGATAAACCCCAAAAGCCGGACCGCACGGCGGCGCTCGTTTCGCTAAATCGGCTTGATGGGATGGCGAATCACGGTCTTGAGCTTCTCCGGCGCGTACTTGCGCGGGTCGGAGAGGTAAATCTCGTGACAGAGGCGGGATTCGGAGAAGTCGGGCGCATATCCCCGTTCCGCCGCAAATGCACGCATGGCGCCTATGATCGTCAGCTCGTCATCGTAAGGCCCGTATAGCAATGGGCGCGGATTCGGAAGATGCCGCGCCCATTGGCAAACACTATAGCATAGAATCGAACGTCTGTTCTACTCCCACTCGATAACGAGCGCCGCAGCTAGAAAGGCATCTCACTTTTTTACAATGCAAGCTAACAGGCGTTTCTTCGACGGAATTTGGTCCTCATTTGATCCTCACACATAAAACGAAAAGGTTGATTCGAGATTTTTAATCAGCTGGATCATCCTTCTTCAGACATTTGACCCAGCGATAATTTTCATCATCAAGGCGCGAAACCAACTCATGGCGATCTCTGTAGCGCAATGCTATAGGTTTAGGAAATAGATCGTCTTTTACAGAAGCAATCAGCTCGCGGGGCGCATTGTTATCTACCAGCGAGATCATTGCAAGAACGTACCCGCTATAGAGACCATCTACATAGCCTGTTTGATGCAAATTTTCAATAAGTAAATCATTCGGCAAACCGCCATACCCACTTGGCACTAGGCCTTCTTCTACGAGCTGAGAAGACCAAAGGGACATAATCTCGTCCTCGTCTTTCTTGCTCAGTTTTCCTAGAAGATCATCAAGATCGATACCCTGAACTTTATCGTTAAGGTATGCAAACAGGATTCGAATGAAACTCTTAGCCATCGAAGACAGCTCGCAATTGATTACTTCCTTTAGCTCATTGGCGACTCCATCGCCCAATTTCGTTTCTTTATTCATATCCTCTCCCTTCCTAACAGTCTGTCCCAAAGCAATATGTTCCGACTCGTCAATGGTAGAAGCATTTGCTAAGCAAGTGCATAGCCCCTCTTGAAGCGGTCGTCGAAAGGACAGAAATCACTATAAACATGACCGTCAATAAGCAGCGAACCATTCGGTTGGCGTATCGTATGCTGCCGAAACTTATCGACATAGTCATCGGACTTATCATGTTCAAAATAGCTGAACCGATCGAGCCACTCGTCGTATTCATCGGCCCGCTCCACACGAGTCTCGTACTTCTTTGCCCATTCAAAAAGAAAAGAGTCGGAAACAGGTCCCCTTGCGAGGAGCACTGGGCCGTCTTCCAGCTGAACCGGAATCAACCCATATGAGGCCGATAGCTGAAATAATGCGTGGGCCGCTTGAACAGGACTACCGAAATCGGTAAATACAAGCGCCCCTCTCTTCACGCCAAGAGCAGCAGACAGTTTTTGGAGTGCAGCAAATTTTGGCACCCTAGCCCCTTGTTCATACGAACGTAGCGTTGCAAGGGAAAGATCGGTCTCTCGGGCCAAATCCGGCTGAGTCTTCGCAGGAGTGCACCGCGCCCTTAGCTCGGGCAGCTTCTTCGACTGCATTCTATTCTGCCAGGGCGTAATCAGTATCCAGGACTCTCGCGGATCGTACTCGTAGCGCAAGGGAAACTGGGACGGGTAAAACTCAGCTGCGAAGTTGTCCTTCCATCTTTCATAGTCATCCCGGTCGGAGTCACTCTCAACCTGAGCATGCTGAGCAGCCCATTTCTTCAGGAACGCCTTCATGAAAGATGAAGTCGGCTTGAGCGCAGAATAGCGCTCGTTTGCAACGGGCTCGAACCCGTATGTCGCAGCAAATTGAAAGAAAGCCTGAGCAATTAAGTCCGTATCACTGAAATCGTAGTAGTGGAGCGCCTCGGCTCGTATGCCAAAGGCGTTCGCGAGCCCCTCCAGATGTTCCTCTTTCGGGGCCGACTTCATCAGCTCGTAATTCCTTAAGGCCGATTCTGGGATTCCCGCCGCCTGCGCAGCCACCTTTCGGGTCCATTTACGCGCCGAGCGGAGGCGAAACAGCTTCTGAGATAGCTGCTGCCTCCCCCAGCGCTTGCTCGTTTGTTCCCACTCCCTGTCGGCCGTAAACGACGACAAGGCCTCCGAGATTGTACCGACGTAGTCGACGGCAGTCATTTGGATACACCTCCAAAGAATAGCTGCCCTTAAGTCTACACGCGAAATCTAGTGCGTACAAAAAATGTAGGAGATGTGAGGAGATGTGACTTAATGAGCAAAGTTCCACTTTTCGTCGTAGGTAATACTTTTCTTGTACATAATTGAGACAAGGGACAAACGGTGTCCCATCCTAGAAAGGAGACTTCATATGACACGCCAACTTATCGGCGCGGAGGAGGTTGCCGAGATCACGGGCATGAGCAAGTCCTATTCGTTCAAGCTAATCAAGACCTTGAATACAGAGCTTGCAGCTCAGGGAATCATGACCATCCCCGGGAAGGTCCAGCGCTCGTATTTCGAGGCACGTCTTCTCTCCGCCCCTTCTAAGCAGAAGGCGGCGATGACCAATGTCAGTTAGCCGCGACAAGAAGCGCGGGACTTGGACGGTTGAGGCTTGGTACCGCAACTCCATGGGCGAGCGCCACAAGAAGACGAAGCGCGGGTTCGTCTCCAAGAAGGAGGCTGTGGCTTGGGAGCGCAACTTCCTCGCCTCCTGCAACGAACGTGTCGAGGTCACCGTCGAGACCTTCGTCAAAACCATGTACGCACGCGACATCTACCCTCGACTGCGAGTCGGCACCAGGCTCACCAAGGATGCCATTATCGACAAGTACATCCTGCCCATTTTTGGCCCTATGCGCCTTTGTGACGTCAAGGCTGCGGACGTGGTGCGTTGGGAGAATTGGCTCCTTGAGCAGAACCTGTCGCAGAGCTATCTCCACACCATCTGCAACCAGTTCTCAGCCATCTTCAACCACGCCGTCCGCTTCTACCGCCTGCCCCAGAATCCCATGTTGGCGGCGGGAAAGGTCGGCTCCAAGCGCCCCGAGAAGGAGATGCTCTACTGGACCCCTGCCGAGTTCAAGCGCTTCTCCCGGGCCATCGAGGACAAGCCGCTCATCTACCTTGCATTCCTCACGCTCTACCTCTCGGGCTGCCGCGAGGGCGAGCTCCTCGCCCTCCGTCCGGAAGACATCGACTTCAATCTCAACGTTATCCGTATCCGTCATTCCTACGCCCGCATCAAGGGCGAGGACGTTATCGGTCCACCCAAGACACGCGCCTCGAAGCGGGACATCGTCATGCCGAGCCTCCTTCGTGAGGAGCTGCACGATTATCTGGCAACACATCCTGAGATCGCTCCCGTTGACCGGCTCTTCCCCGTCACGAAGCATGCCCTGTCCCATGAGATGAAACGGGGCTGCGAAATCTCGGGCGTCAAGCGCATCCGCATCCACGACATCCGCCACTCGCACGTCAGCGCGCTCATCAACAGCGGCTACTCGCCCACGGCGATCGCCGACCGCATGGGTCACGAGACCGCCGAGGTCACGGAGATGTATTCGCATCTCTTCCCCTCGACCCAGCACGACCTCGTGGAGGCGCTGGACGAGGTGATGTCGGATGTCTAGGCAGATTGTGGACGCCAAGGGACGCCGCCGCTGCAAGACCATCGCCTTCCGCATGTCGCCCGCAGAGGCGGACCAGCTCGACCTCCGCGTCGCTTTGAGCGGCCTGTCGAAGCAGGACTACATCACGGGGTGCTTGCTTGAGGGCACTTTCACCGTGGTCGCGACCACCCGCATGCGCAAGGCGGTCAAGGAGCGCGTGGGGCCTGTCGTAGCGGAACTTCGGCGCATCCGGCGCGCAGGAGACATGAACGACAAGCTCGTCGAGTCGCTTGAGACACTCGCCGCCTTCGCCGGGTCGTTCGCGCCCGAGCGCTCCCCCGTGGAGTTTGAAGACGCCCTCATCGCAAACCTTGGAATGGACGACGGCCTCCCCTACCAAAGCTCGGCCGTCGCCCAAAAACATGAGCCCACACATAAGGAGGACCCTGTCGATGAATCTTAGCATGATGAATTCCGCCCGACGCCGCGCCGTCTTGCGCGACCACGGCCTCGACCATCCACTATCAGAGGAAGAGCTGGTCGAGCGCCTTATCGATACGGAGCTTCGCCTCAGCTGGCTCGAAGCGCTTGTCTCCGGCAAGACCTGCCCCGTCAATGGTCCTCACCGCCTCCAGTCTCGCGGGGCGGCCTGATGGGCACGCAGAAGCGCGACGACGCTCCCGATCCGCAGCCCCCGGAGCGCCGCTCTCCGCCGACGGTCAACGAGATCGTCGAGGAGCTCAAGTCCCTCCCCCTGAACGTCGGCTACAACCGGCTCGCGAATGAGCTCTTCAAGACCGGTCCTCTGCCCTGGGACACGGATGTGAGGGAACGCCGGTGGCGCGACTCCGACGACGCGCGGCTCTTCGCCCTCCTCCAGCAGACCATCTCCCTCCAGAAGGAGAAGTTCATGCTGCTCGCGTTGACAATCGTCGGCGAGGACAACGCCTATGACCCGCTCGTCGCCATGCTCGACACCCTCACCTGGGATCGCACACCGCGCGTAGGAGCGCTCCTAAGCACCTATCTCGGCGCGGAGAGGAGCACGTACGTTTCCGAAGTCGAGCGCGTCCTGTTCTGCGAGGGCATCGCCCGCGCCTATCACCCGGGCTGCAAGGCCGACTACATGCCTATCCTATGCGGCGCCGGGGGTATCGGCAAGTCAACCTTCACAAGGGCCCTCGCCATACGTGACGATTACTTCAGCGATTCCGTGATCAACCTCGGCGACGTCAAGCTCACAGGCGAGCAGAACCGAGGCAAGTGGATTGTCGAGATCCCCGAGCTCAACGGCATGTCCGAGCGCTCCGTCGAGAGCGTGAAGGCCGGGATCACACGTCAGGTAGATGAGTTCCGGGGAGCCTACTGTCGACGGACGGAAGCTTTCCCCCGGCGCGTAGTCTTCGTCGGCACCACGAACGAGGCCGACTTCATCCGCGAGCGGACGAGCGGCGCAAGGCGCTTCCTCCCGGTGCTCTGCGGCATCGAGCGCACAGAGAAGTCTGTCTTCGACGAGGGCTTTCCTACCGCTATCCGGCAGGCATGGGCAGAGGCCCGCACGTGGATGAAGACGGGTGACCCCCGTTTCTCGACCGTCCTCACGCCCGAAATGGAGGTCGAGGCGGCCGCACAGCGCGGACGTTTTGTCGAGGAGGACCCCTGTGTGCAGAAGGTCCTCGCATATCTTCCCGACAACACCGACCGCCCCATATGCACGTTCGAAATCCTCGACAAGGCTCTCCACCTTGAGAAGACCAAGGCCAACTGCAAGATGGTCAGCCGCATCCTCTCGTCGCAGTGCCCCGGATGGGTTCCGGGCAACAAGCGTCTCTGCCCTCCATACGGCAAGCAGCGCTGTTGGGTGTTCCGGGAAACGGATTAGGGCCGATTGGGTGCCGCAGCATGTCGCAGCGGCACCCTGTCCACTGCCCTTCACCTGCAAGACCCGGCAGACGGTGCCGAAGGTGCCATGGATTCCAAAACTCTTGGCCGCTCCTCGGCACCTTCGGCACCACGCAGTCTCTCCGCAGCTAGAACCATCGCTAACCAAGACATTTAAGCGAGTTGCCGGCACCCGTGCGGCACCGGCAGAAAGGAAACACACGATGAAACTGATTGAGAAAATGAAATCGCGCCTCGCCGACCTCCTCGGGACAATTCCCGAGCACAAGGGCGACGCCGTCGACTCCGTGCTCTCCCATCTGCTGGAATCCGATCCCGGCCTGAACTTCACGCGAGCAGCGCGGGTCAACGAGCGTCCGGGTTTCACGCGCGTCGTTCGCGCCGGAATCGCCTACTACGCGAGGCCGGAGTGCAAGGTCTTGAACCCGTTCAAGGAAGGCGGGAACGGCGTCTATTTCGTCAAGGGCTGCAACGACGACCCCACCGGCATCTTCTTCACCGACACTTTCAACGTCGACGACGTAGAGTACAGCGATGCCATCGCGGCCTATCTCTTCGCCTACGGAATCCCCCGCGACGATCTCGTCATGGTACCCATCACCTTCTGGCCCAAGACCTACGAGCGCACGCCCGAGAACATCGCCGCTCTCCGCGCCGTCGGCGCACCCCTCCCGAACGAAGGGGTCTAAGATGACCACCGGCAAAGACAAGTCGAAAGTCATGAGCCTTCGCCTCCCCGACAAGACCTATCGCCGCCTCCACGCCTACGGGATTTCCAAGGGGCTCAGCGACAGCGCAGCCGCCCGCGAGCTCATCGCTGCCGGGCTCGCCTCCGACGGCCTGGCGCTCTACTCCACCGAGCTCGGAACCTATCTGCGCGGCGTCATGCAGCCGCTGCTGGAGCAGCTCGACCGCACGCTCGGCGAGCGCAACGCGGAACAGGAGGACCGCATCGCACGCGTCGTCCACCGCGCCACCCGCGCCTCTATCGTCGCGGCCATCGCGGCGGTCGAGATCGAGAAGGGCACGTTCGATGGCCTGGACGGCGTGAGCGCATCGGACATCTACGCCGCCTACGACAAGCAGGCCGGGCTCATGCAGAGCGGCATGAGCCTCGCCGAGGCCCGGGAGCGCCTAGCCGATGGCAAGTCGTAGCAGCCTCGTCGTGAACGCCCGCGTGCACCTCCCCGGTTCGCGTGGGCGTTCCGCCGTCATCACCAACAACATCGAATACGTCGCCACGCGCGAGGGGGCCGACAAGTCAGCCACCATCGACGACCTCAGGCGCTCCGAGCTCGCAGAGAGGATGGGGCTCGTCGGCTACTGCGCCGAGAGGCCCGGATCGACCGCGCTCTTCGACCAGAACGGGGCCGTCCAGCTCCGCACGGCCCGCCTGTCTCTTATACACATCTCCGAGCCCACGAGACCGTACTAGATCTCGT
>CABSMZ010000040.1 GCA_902478875.1 uncultured Collinsella sp. | reverse complement strand
CAGATGTGTATAAGAGACAGGGGCAGCACCATAGGCGCCCATGCAGCCGGCGATGTCGGGACGCACGGCATGAACGCCGGTAAGCTGCTCAAACGCACGCAGCGTGGCGTCGGACATAAAGGTGCCGCCCTGAACGATCACCTGGCTACCGATCTCCTTGGGATCGCGCAGCTTAATGACCTTGAACAGGGCATTCTTGATGACGGAATAGGACAGGCCGGCCGCGATGTCGCCCACCGTGGCGCCTTCCTTTTGCGCCTGCTTAACGCGCGAGTTCATAAAGACCGTGCAGCGGCTGCCCAGGTCGACGGGGGCCTTGGCATGGATGGCGGCATCGGCGAACGCGCGCACGTCCATGTTCATAGACACGGCGAAACTCTCGATAAAGCTGCCACAGCCCGACGAGCAGGCCTCGTTGAGCATGATGTGCTCGATGACGCCGTCCTTGACGCGCAGGCACTTCATGTCCTGACCGCCGATGTCCAGGATGAACTCAACGCCGGGCAGGAACGCCTTGGCGCCGCGCAGATGCGCGACGGTCTCGATCTCGCCGGAGTCGGCCTTGAGGGCTTCGATAAGCAGTGCCTCGCCGTAGCCCGTGGTGGTCACGTGGCCGATGGTGCAGCCTGCAGGGATATGGTTGTAGAAATCGGCCATGATGACCTTGGCTGTGCCTAGGATGTCGCCGTTGTTGTTGCCGTACCAGGTGTGCAACAGCTGGCCGTCCTCACCCACGAGCGCGGCCTTCATGGTGGTGGAGCCGGCGTCGATGCCGATGAACACGCGGCCGGTGTAGCCGTCGAGCTTGCCCTTGGGGACGACTTCCTGGTCGTGGCGGGTCTTGAACTCGGCAAAGTCCTCGTCGGTGGCAAAGAGCGGATCCAGACGCTCGACCTCGGCACCCTGCGTGTCACCCAGGCTGTCGATAGCCTCGATGAGCTGCGGGAACGTGCTGAGCTTGTTGGACTCGTGCGCCATGGCGGCGCCGCTCGCCACGAACAGGTGAGCGTTTTGGGGCACGATACGGTGCTCCTCGTCCAGGTTGAGCGTGAGGTAGAAGCGGTGGCGCAGCTCGGAGAGATACTGCAGCGGGCCGCCCAGGAAGGCGACGTTGCCGCGGATGGGACGGCCGCACGCCAGGCCCGAGATGGTCTGGGTCACGACAGCCTGGAAGATGGAGGCGGCCACGTCCTCGGGGCGGGCGCCCTCGTTGAGCAGCGGCTGCACGTCAGTCTTGGCAAAAACGCCGCAGCGGCTGGCAATAGGATAGATGGTGGTGGCGTTGGCCGCGAGCTTGTTGAGGCCACTGGCATCGGTGTGCAGCAGGGTTGCCATCTGATCGATGAACGCGCCCGTGCCGCCGGCGCAGGTGCCGTTCATGCGCTGCTCGATGCCGTTGTCAAAGTAGATGATCTTGGCGTCCTCGCCGCCCAGCTCGATGGCGACGTCGGTGGCCGGGATGAGGGTCTCGACGGCACGCTTGCTGGCGATGACCTCCTGGACAAACTCCAGGTCGAGCCACTGGGACAGCAGCAGGCCGCCCGAGCCGGTAATGGCGCAGGTCATCTGGGCCGTCGGCAGCACGGTCGCAGCGCCCTCGAACAGGTCGCGGGCACAAGCGCGGACGTCGGTGTGGTGGCGCTGGTACTTGGCGTAGACGATCTGGTTGTCGTCGTTGAGCACGGCGAGCTTGACGGTGGTGGAGCCCACGTCGATGCCCAGGTGCAGGTTGCCACGAGCGTTCTCGGGGTTGAAAATCGCGCCTTCGGGGGCGTGGGCGGCGGTGACGGCTACAGGCTCAGCGGCGGTGGCGGGCTCGCTAGCGACGGACGTCTCCCCTGCCGCGTTCTTGGCATCGGCAACTGCCTCAGCAACTTTCTCGGCAGCCGCGGTCGCCGCCTTCTGCGCGGCGTCCACCACGGCGGGCGCGGCCTCGCGTGCGGCAGCGACCATGCGGTCCTTGATGCCCTCGACGAGTTTGCTCATCTGTCTCTCCTCTTAGTTGTTGGACTCGACGGTTGCGGCGGTGTCGGCCGCGTCCTCGAGCTGCAAGTTCAATAGCTTCATGCCGTATTCCGGCACGTTGATATCGATGGGTTGGCCATACAGGTCACCAGGGCGCACAAAGGCGATAACCGTCATGATGCGCGCCATGGTCTCGGGCGATTCGGAAAGGTCACGCTCAAACCAACGTTGGATCATGCCGACCTCGGCACTCACGACATAGGTGACGTAGTAGTCAAAGAAGGTGCCCAGCGCCAAGCCCAAAATGCCCGTCTGTGCACGCGGCACCACGGCCTCGCGTGCGGTATCGATGATCTTTTTAATAAAGGCGGGGTCGCCGCCCGGGCCCAGCAGGGCCCCGATAAGGTCGCGATTAGCCGCAAGATAGCGAAGCAGCTCAACCGAACCGGGTGCCGGCTCGAGCTCGTCGATGTTGCGGTAAAGATCGGGTAATTGAGCTGCGGTGATAAGCTCCACCCGCTCGCGAATCTCGGCAAGCAGGCCGTCCTCGATCTGGCTGATAAAGTCGGGGATATCGCGGTAGTGCGAATAGAACGTGCGGCGCGTAAGGCCGGCACGCTCGGTGAGCGACGCGACGTTAATGCGCGAAAGGTCGCCGCTTTCGGCAAGCTCGCTGGCAAGTGCCTGGCGAAGGGCACGCTGCGAGCGAAGAGACCGGCGATCACATTTCTCGAGCTGGGACAAGCGTCCTCCTTGTTACTCAGCCTGTGCGCTATTGCACAGTGCGAGTATTATTGCACACCGTGTGCATCAACACGTAAAGGCAATATTTGGGTTGTGACAAAGGGACGGTCCCTTTGCCACATTCAGCGGCCGCCTAGGTTGTGCCAGTTGTGCCTGGCTTTTGAAGCGGCATTACCAATTGTCCAAAATGTCATTCGTGGGTAGAATAGTGTCGACGGCAGCCCAAGTTGTAGCTAGCTGGGCAGCGCCGTTGTTTGCATTAGGGGGTCAACGCCTTAGCGGCGGCGACCCCTTCTGTTGCGCTTCGAACGCTGCTTGAGTGCCTCGGAAAGGCCGACAAGCGCCGTGAAGAACGAGACCAAAGCAGTCAGAAGCCTCACGAAATCAATCAAATCGGTCATGGGCATCACCTCCCATCAGATGGAGGGCGCTGCCCGGCACATGGAACTGCCGCCAACGATACCGATTCTATCAAAACTTAGTTATATATACGAATATATGTTCGCATGCCAAAGGTGCAGGGTTCTCGTGAAAAAGGGGCTGTCCCTTTGTCACATTATTCGATGACGGTGCGGGAATTTTGCTTGTGCATGGTGGCGAGCATGTGTTTGGGGACGGCGTGGACCATGCAGCTGCCGATGGTCGCGCTCGCGGCGGCCTTGGCGGCATCGCTTGCGTTTTTGGTCGCGTAGCTGTGGCGGAAGCGTTTGAGCATGGCAATGTCGTTGCCGCCGTCGCCGTAGACTGCGACCTCGTCCTCGGCAATACCGTAGTAGCCCGCCAGCCACGCCACGCTCTCGCCCTTGTTGCACGCCACGTCCGTGATCTCGAACATCACCGGATCGAACGGCGCGTTGACCACACGGTCCGATCGCTCAGCCAAATATGCCTTAAGGTCGCGCTCCAGCTCGGGCGAGGTCACGCGGCAGTTGATTTTGCACACGTCATGACGCAGGATGTCACCGATCGACTGGTCGAAATACTGTTCCTCGTGATACCCGCCACGTGCACGCATGCCGCGCATCACGATGCGCTTGATAGGACTGTCCTTTTTAAAGCCCGCCTGGTGCATCTCGAACGAACCGCTCGAGAACATGCCGTCGGGCGTGGAGCAGTCGAAGCAAATGTCCGGGAACGCTTTGAGCAGCTCCTCGGTAACCTGCGGGTCGATGGTCCAGGTCTTGAGCACCTCACCATGGCTGTCGCGCACGATGGATCCGTTGGAGCAGCAGGCGTCGAGTGCCAGACCTGTGAAGCCATGCTCGCCGATCGGCAGCGTCGAGCGTCCGGTCGCGGGAACCACATGCAGCCCGGCTTCGGTCAGCTCGCGAATGGCGCGGCGGATGGTTCCGTCGGCCTCGTGTAGGGCATTCAGCAGCGTTCCGTCTAAGTCACTCGCAAACATCTTGATCATGGGCATGCCTCTCCTTCGTCTGCACGATATTGTAGACGAGAACGGGCGCGCCCCGAGAGAGGCGCGCCCGTCAGGCGAAAGATTGTCCTACACCGCGGCGGGGCCGTGTTCGCCGGTACGGATGCGGATGACTTCCTCGACCGGCTCGACCCAGATCTTGCCATCGCCGACGGCTCCGGTGCGTGCGGCGTTGCAGATAATCTCGACAATGCCGTCGACATGCTCGTCGGCGCAAATAAGGGTGAACTGTACCTTAGGGATCGTGTTGACAAGCAACTCGTTGCCGCGCACGTATTCCTTCCAGCCATGCTGTGCGCCGCAACCCTGCACCTGGTTGATAGTCATACCGCGAACATCAGCAGCAAACAGCGCGTCTTTAAGAACCTCAAGTTTCTCAGCACGAACGATCGCCGTAATCTTCTTCATAGTGAATTCCTCTCTTTAATAAAGAAATGAATTGTCCCTCACATGGCACGGGTTTTCCAGGTGCCGCAAACCAACCTCAGAGATCAAAAAGTTCAACTGACTGGTCTTAGCAGGTTTCCCAAGTGCCGCAGATTGCCGTGAAAGAGGAGCGAAGCGTACTTAAGTACGTGAGCGACGATTGAACGGCAAGGTGCGGTGCTTGGGGAAGCTGCTAATCAAGTCCGGAGAACGAGGGATAAGCGCTCTCGCCGTGTTGGCTCGCATCCAGGCCCAGCGCCTCGTCGGCCTCGTCCACGCGCAGGCTGCCGTGGAACAGCGCCTTGACCACCGCGGCGATCACCAAGTCGAGCACCAGCACGATAGCGACCGTTACCACAATGCCCAAAATCTGCGAGATGAGCAGCGAGACATCGCCCGTGTAGAACAGGCCGCCCTTACCGGTCCACGAGAGCTCCGGCACGCAGAACAGCCCCGTGAGCACGCCGCCCAGGATGCCACCGATGCCGTGGCAGCCAAACGCGTCGAGCGCATCGTCGTAGCCAAATTTGGTCTTAAGATGGCTGATGGCCAGGTAGCAGACGGGCGATACGATCAGGCCCATGACCAGCGCCGCCCACGGCTCGACAAAGCCCGCACCCGGCGTAACCACCACAAGGCCCGCAACCAAACCGGTGCTAGCACCCACCAGCGTGGGACGACCGGTGTGCACGCGCTCGACGGCAAGCCACGAGACCATGCCCGCCGCGCTGGCCGTCACGGTGTTGAGGATGGCGAGCGCCGCCACGGCGTCGGCCTTAAACTCGCTGCCGCCGTTAAAGCCAAACCAGCCAAACCAAAGCAGGCCGGCGCCCAGCGCCACAAACGGCACGTTATGCGGACGGTAGCTCATCATGCCAAAGCCGCGACGACGGCCGAGCATTAAGCAGAGAATCAGGCCCGTGAGACCGGACGAAATGTGTACCACGTCGCCGCCGGCAAAGTCGAGCGCGCCGATGATGTCGCCGATAAAGGAACCATCGCCGCCCCAAACCATGTGGGCGAGCGGCGCATAGACCACGAGCAGCCAAATGCCCAGGAAGGCCGTCATGGCACCAAACTTAACGCGGCCTGCCAGACTGCCCGTAACGATAGCGGCGGTGATCATGGCAAACGCCATCTGGAAGGCGATGTTGATGATCTGAGGGTAGACGGCACCATCCGCAGCATTGCCCTCGGCCGCCTGCAGCACCTGGTTGAGCACCGGCAGGCACAGCAACTGGTCAAAGCCGCCAATAAACGGGCTAGAACCGTCGCCACCGTAGGCCAGCGACCAGCCGGCAACAATCCACAGCACACCAACCAGGCCAATGGCGCCAAAGCACATAAGCATGGTGTTGATGACATTTTTGCGCCTGGACAGGCCGCCATAGAAAAACGCCAGACCCGGTGTCATTAAAAACACGAGCATGGTGCAGATGAGCATAAACGTTGTCGATCCCGTATCGTACATTCGCTCCCCCTTGGTCGCATGAACGTTGTCGGCGCTCATGATGCGGCCGAGGGGCAACTGGTGTAGACCAGATACGGCGTTGTTAAACGCTGCGTTGTCGAATGGAAACGGCACCGCAATCTTGGAAACGGCGCGGCAACGGACGCGAAACGAACGGGAAACGTGCGAACGAGAAGGGCGCGCTTGGCTCCGCTCTGGCTAGCGCCGGAACAGCTCGCGGGCTCGGTCGCGGAGGTCGGTAGCTCGAATGACACCCTCGTAACGATTGATGCGCAGACGCGGGAAGGCGTTAAAGAAGCGTAGGTCGCGGCGGCTGAGTGACACGCTCGGTACCGGGCGGCTCATGCGCTTGCCGGCAAGGCGACGACCGAGCGACGGACGCGGCATACTCGGCGCGGCATCGGCCACGCGGCGGGCAGCGAGCGCCAGGCCGCGAGCACCATCCGAGATAAACGTCGGCATCGAAGTCTTCTCGCGCAGGGCATCGAGCGCCGCGTCGCCCAGCTCGGCCAGCCAAGCGTTAACGGCGCGACCGCGGATATGCGTCTGCGCCACCGAGTCAATCGCCGAATCGGGAATACGTTCGAGCATAGAGTCGGAGGCGTCGGCAAGCGACTCATTGATGCGGTCGGCAAGGTCGGCACGCACACGCTCAAGCTGATCGGACAGACGCCGCCAGCTCGCCAACGAGCACACCGCATCGACCATCATCGCGACCGCGACGATAAAGGCGGCCAAGCGCACGATTAGCACCGGCAGATGGCCAAGCAGCCCCAGCAATGCCGGCTCCACTAAACGGCAAATACACAACGCACCCAAGCCAAACGCGCAGGCCCAGTACAGGCAGATGCGTCCGTGCAGGTTAAACGGCAGATGCGAGTAATCCCAAAACCGGGCACCCGTCGTTTTTTCCAACAGCACGCCCACGCTATATTCGATCACGCTGCATACGAGCGCGGCAGCGACAAACTGGCTCGAGGCGTCTGGGATTCCACGCAGCAGCAACCAGCACGCAATGCCGCCCGCACCGTAGATGGGACAACACGGCCCTAGCAAAAAGCCGCTGTTGGCAAAGCGTCCGTGGTTGAGCATGGCGCAGACTGTCGACTCCCATACCCAGCCGCAAAAACCGTAGAAGGCAAACGAGAGTACCAGCGCCGAGAGCGGACAGGCGGCAAGCGTCGCGCCGTCAAATGCCATGTCGATCGCGGTTCCCACCGTCTACCCACTCCTCTTTTCGTTCGATTCTTTGCTCGAGCCGTCACTCGGGCCCTCGTTCAAATCGTTCGCGCCGCCTTTGCGCGGCAGACGGCCGGCAATCGTCTCGCGCAGTGCGCACCATTTATCCGCCAGGCACACAATCCATGCCTCACGACACGTCGGCGGCACCGGTACCAGCGGAAACATATGCCGTACGATAATATTCCGCTCGCGCGGCGTCAGCTCAAAATCTTCCTCCGCACGCGCCAAGGCAAAAAACGGGTGACGAAAGCCATGCAGTCGATGGCTTGGGTCGGGATCGTGCCAGTCATAGAGAAAGTAATCGTGCAGCAGGGCCCCGCGCAGCAGCGATAAGCGGTCGACGGAGATACCGACGCGGCCCAGGCGCTCGGCAAAGGACAGACTTGCCCGCGCTACCGAGGTCACATGCGTATAGACCGTCACATCGCCATGTTGGATAAACTCATGCATCAGGTCCAAGCGGCCCGCCTGGGCAAGCTGACGGGCGGCATCGTCGACCTCGCGCGCGATTTTCTCGGCACGAACGGTATCGGACATGCGGCCTCCTTCCGGCGGCGCTCGGCGGCAAGCCGCAGCCTGCACGCAATGAATAAAATCATCATCGAATTTACCAGTATGGCATCGGACAAAACGTTTTGCCCCACCAGTTGGCGAATTACCGCGCCGCCGTCACATATCAAACGCCAAAATGTGCGAGACTGTCTTGTGCAATTGTGCCGGCCGAGGGAGTGCCGGCGCACGATTCGCATGGAGTAACCCACAACGATGCTGCTTACGCAAACGACAACGCCCGAGGACGTCAAGGCTCTCGATCGCGCCGAGCTTCCGCTGCTCTGCGGCGAGATCCGCCACGCCATCCTCGAAAGCTCCGCCGCCGTCGGCGGGCACGTTGCCCCCAACCTGGGCGTCGTTGAGCTTACGGTTGCGCTCCATCGCGTGTTTAACTCCCCCACCGACAAAATTGTCTTTGACGTGTCGCACCAGACCTATGCCCACAAGGCGCTGACTGGGCGCGCGTACACTTATATCGACCCGGCACGCTACGGCGAGGCCTCTGGCTTTGCCAATCCCGACGAGTCCGAACACGACCTGTTCGCCATGGGCCACACCTCCACATCGGTGAGCCTGGGCTGCGGCTTGGCACACGCCCGCGATCTGGCGGGCGACAGCTACAACGTCATTACCATCATTGGCGACGGTTCGCTTTCGGGCGGTCTGGCGTTTGAGGGCTTTAACAATGCCGCCGAGCTCGACAGCAACCTGATCATCATCGTCAATGACAACGACCAGTCCATCGCCGAAAACCACGGTGGCCTGTATCGCAATCTGGCCGAGCTGCGCGCCAGCAACGGCACCTGCGAGCGCAACGTTTTCCGCGCGATGGGGCTCGACTACCGCTATCTGGACGCCGGTAACGATGTGTTGGCCCTGGTCGACGCGTTGCAGGAGCTGCGCGATATCGATCATCCCATCGTGCTGCACGTCTCCACCGCAAAGGGCAAGGGCTTTGAGCCAGCCCAGAGCGACCCCGAGCGCTGGCATCATGTGGGTCCGTTTGACATGGCGACTGGGCGCAAGCTCTGCCCGGGCCATCCGAGCGAGCCTGCGCCGCGCACCTATGCCGACATTACGGGCGAGGCGCTCAGCGCCGCCATCGAGCGCGATCCGCAGGTCGTGGGCATCACGGCCGCCACGCCCTACATCATGGGCTTTACACCCGAGCTTCGCGCCGCGGCAGGCAAGCAGTTTGTCGACGTGGGCATTGCCGAGGAGCACGCCGTGACCTTTGCCACCGCACTCGCCCGCTCGGGTGCCAAGCCGGTCTTTGGCGTGTACGGTACGTTCTTGCAGCGTGCCTACGACGAACTGTGGCACGACCTGTGCCTCAACGACGCCCCCGCGACCATCCTGGTATTTGGCGCGTCGATCTTTGGCACCACATCCGAGACGCATCTTTCGTTCTTTGATATTTCCATGCTGGGCGCTCTCCCCAATATGCGTTGCCTGGCGCCTTCCTGTATGGAGGAATACCTGTCCATGCTGAGCTGGTCGCTCGATCACCGCGAGCATCCCGTGGCGATTCGCGTGCCGGGCATTGGCCTGGTAAGCCGCCCCGATCTGGCGCCTGCCGAGGGCGACGATTACGGCGTCGCGCGCTACAACGTCGTGCGCCAGGGCCGCGACGTTGCCGTGCTCGCGCTTGGCGATTTCTTTGAGCTGGGCGAGCGCGTGGCAAACCGCTTGGCTGCCGAGTACGGCATCGAGGCCACGCTCGTCAACCCGCGCTTTGCGACCGAGCTCGACCGCGAGTTCCTCGACAGCCTTGCCGCCGAGCATCGCGTTGTCGTCACCCTCGAGGACGGCATCTTGGACGGCGGCTGGGGCGAGCGCGTGGCGTGCTACCTGGCCTGCACGCCGCTGCGCACGCGCACTTTTGGTATCGCCAAGGGATTCCCCGACCGCTACGACCCCAACGAGCTGCTCGCTCAGAACGGCATGACGGTCGAGAACATGGCCGCCGAAGCCGTAAGGCTACTGAACGAGTAAGAAAACCTCCGCAAGGAAAGCACCCCTGCGGAGGTTTATATTTTCGCGACGCGATTATCTCGATCTGTAACATCTAGGACCCGAATTCCCGTCTAACTGTTACAGATCGAGACAAGACGTCTTAGTCCCTGACCTTTGTCTCAATCTGTAACAGATAGGGACCTTTTGTCCGTCCAGATGTTACAGATTGAGACATTCGAATTCCCCTAAAGAGAAAATCTCGATCTGTAACAGGTAGAACCCATTTCCTCGTCTAACTGTTACAGATTGAGACAAAGCAGCGAGACAGGCCACCACATCTGCAAGAACCACCACAAAGGTGCCTGTCTCTTTTTGGTAGGAAGAATTACCCATAAGGTAAGTATGTTTCTGAGTTATTTCGTGTTGACCCATTTGAGCGCGATAGGGTATAACTCTACTCAACCGCTAGGGATTTTATTGAGAAAGGTGTTCTACCATGAGCAAGAACCTCTCCCAGCAGGTCGTTCTCGACCGCCGCGGCTTTGTCGCCGCCACCTTCGCAACCGTCGCCGGCCTTGGTCTTGCCGGCTGCTCTGACACCAGCGCCGAGGCTGACAAGGGTTCCGCCGCTGGCTCCTCCAAGAGCTCCGAAGATACCGAGGCTTCCACCACGCTCGACGCCAAGGCATTCGACAAGCTCGTCGACAACGGCCCCAAGGCCGATGACGATGTCATCGCCGCCAGCACCTGGGCCACGGCCGTCAAGGACGCCGGCGTCTTTAAGATCGGTGGCGTTCAGACCTCCACGCTCTTCTCCCTCCTCAACGAGAAAGACGGTCAGACCCGTGGCTTCGATGCCGGCATCGCGCAGCTTCTGTCCAACTACATCCTGGGCGAGAACAAGGTCGAGATCACCCAGGTGACCTCGGACACGCGCGAGTCCGTCCTGCAGAACGGCCAGGTCGACGCTGTCTTTGCCACCTACACCATCACCGACGAGCGCAAGAAGCTCGTCTCCTTCGCCGGCCCCTACTACTACACCCAGCAGGCCATCCTGGTGCTCGCCGATAACGACGACATCAAGAGCGTCGACGACCTGGCCGACAAGAACGTCGCCGTCCAGTCCGGCTCCAACGGCCCCGCCATCCTGGAGGAGTTTGCCCCCAAGGCCAGCCAGCAGGAGTTCAAGACCGACGAGGAGGCCCGTCAGGCACTCCAGCAGGGTCGCGTTGACGCCTACGTCATCGATAACAACATGCAGCAGAGCGCCCTGGTCCGCGAGCCCGGTAAGTACAAGATTGCCGGTAAGCCCTTCGGCAGCAAGGAGCCCTACGGCATCGGCCTGCCGCTCGATTCCGACGGCGTCGCCTTTGTCAACGACTTCCTTAAGAAGATCGAGGACGATGGCACCTGGACCGAACTGTGGCAGATCTGCATTGGCGACCGTACGGGCGACACCAATGTTCCCGAGCTACCCGAGATCGGCGCCTAGGCAATACGCCTAGTAACGGCCGCTACGAAACCATATGGAAACGCATGATGCGCTTTATTGCGCTAAACTGTTTCCTCACTGAGTTGTCGGGGCTTCCGTACACACGGGAGCCCCCTTTCCTTATCGGCGGGAGGTCCGCATGAGTCTCTCCGAGCTCTGGTCGCTCTATGGCCAGAACTATATCGACGCGTTGCTAGCAACCTGGGGCATGACACTTGAGTCGTTTGTCATCGCCATGGTGCTGGCCGTCGCCGTCACCGTGATGCGCGTGTCGCCGCTCAAGCCGCTGCGCGTCTTTGGCGACCTGTATGTTCAGGTCTTCCGTAACATCCCCGGCATCGCGCTGCTCATCATCGTCGTCTACGCACTGCCACCGCTCAAGGTCGTCCTGCCCTACCGCACCTGCGTTATCGTCGCCACGGTCCTTTTGGGCTCAGCCTTTGGCTCCGAGAACTTTATGAGCGGCATCAACACCGTCGGCGTCGGTCAGGTAGAAGCCGCCCGTTCGCTCGGCATGAGCTTCAACCGTATCCTCGCCAAGATCGTGATTCCGCAGGCGCTGCGCTCGAGCGTGCTGCCCATGACCAACCTCTTTATCGCCGTCATGCTCACCACCGCGCTCGGCAGTCAGGTACCGCTTAAACCGCAGGAGCTCACCGGCGTGGTGAGCTACATCAACACGCGCTCGCTCGGCGGCGTCGCCGCGTTCTTTATCTCGGCGCTCGGCTACCTGGGCACGGCCTTTGTGGTGAGCCACATTGGCAACTATATCGATAAGAAGGTGAGGATCCTCCGATGAGCAAGCACTCCACCTCCGCGCTCACCATGCGCGATGCGCTCTACGAGGCTCCCGGCCCCAAGATGCGCGCCAAGATTCGCGTCGGCACCGCCATCTCACTTGTTGCCGTGGCCGCGCTCATCGCTCTGGTACTGCAGCGCTTTTATGTGACCGGCCAGCTTTCGGTCCATTACTGGTACTTCTTTACGCACCTCACCACCTGGAAGTTCCTGCTTGCCGGTTTTGAGGGCACCGTTAAAGTCGCGCTCACCGCCGGCGCCATCGCGCTGGTACTGGGCTTAGCCCTCATGCTCGGCCGTACCAGCGACATCAAGCCGTTGCAACTGGTCTGCCGCGTGCTCACCGATTTCTTCCGTGGCGTGCCGAGCCTGTTGTTCATCTACTTCTTCTTTTTGGTGCTGCCCCAGTACAAGATCGCGCTGCCGTCGTTTTGGATGCTCACGCTTCCCGTCGCGCTCGCTGCAGCCGGCGTACTGGCCGAGATCTTCCGCGCCGGCGTCAACGCCGTGCCGCGCGGTCAGGTCGAGGCAGCCCAGGCGCTCGGTCTCTCCAAGGCCAAAATCACCTTTAAAATCGTATTGCCCCAGGCGATTCGGTTTATCATTCCGTCGTTGATTTCGCAGCTCGTGGTCTGTCTCTTAT
>CABSMZ010000039.1 GCA_902478875.1 uncultured Collinsella sp. | reverse complement strand
GGTATCGGGTTCCCACATTCATCCGCACATGTGCGGATGAATGTGGGAGGTGTTCGGATAAAGTCGATAATCAAGGCCAATGATTAGGTCGGAAAATTTCTTAAAAAAGTTCTTGCCCTGAGCTGATTCGTCCGTATAATAAACTTCGTTGCTTGAGAGCACGCACCTATTCCTCGGTAGCTCAATGGTAGAGCACGCGGCTGTTAACCGCGCTGTTGTAGGTTCGAGTCCTACCCGGGGAGCCAGAATTTTTCAGCCCTTTCTGTTGGGCTTTTACATTCCTCGGTAGCTCAATGGTAGAGCACGCGGCTGTTAACCGCGCTGTTGTAGGTTCGAGTCCTACCCGGGGAGCCAGGTTGTAAAACCCGTCGCTTATGCGGCGGGTTTTTTCATGCCGCGATCGCCGTTCGCGAACGTTACCATATCAACATTTCGTGTCGAGGATGTAATCCCGAGGCCCGCCACCTCAACATGGCGCGGTCGTTGTAGAATATTGCAATGATTGCTCCCACGAGATGGTGCTGCGAGCACCAGATAAGGAGATTCTTGTGTCTGAGACCATTAACGGCAGCCTGAGCGTCTCGAACGACGTTATTGCCGATATTGCCGGTTATGCCGCGATGACGTGCTATGGCGTTGTCGGTATGGCTGAGCAGCTCCAGGGCGCTGAGAGCGTGCGCCTGCTTGCCGGTCAGCGCCTCCGTAAGGGCGTGCTTGTCTCCGCCGACGAGAACGGCCTTACGGTCGATCTTCACGTCGTGCTCGAGAACGGCGTCAACATGAAGTCCGTCTGCCACAATCTTTCGAGCTCCGTTGCCTTCACTCTGCAGGAGATCGCCCAGATCGATCCCACCAGCCTTAAGATCGGCATCCATATCGACGCGCTTAAGAGCCGTCTGAACTAGCATCCGAAAACGGAGATTCAAATACCCATGATTGCAAAGACCATTCGCACCTGTTTTCCGATCGCTGCGGCTGCCGTTTCCGACAAGGCCGAGGAGATCAACAAGCTCAACGTCTTCCCCGTACCCGACGGCGACACCGGCACCAACATGTCGCTCACGCTCGCCTCGGTGACCAAGGAGCTTTCCGCCCTTCCCGCCGATGCCGACATGGAGGCCATCGCCGGTGCCATCACCCACGGTTCCCTGATGGGCGCCCGCGGTAACTCCGGCGTCATCACCTCGCAGATTCTGCGCGGCGTGGCCGAGGGCCTTGTCTCTGCCGACGAGCCCATTACGTCCGCCAACATTGCCTTCGCCTTCCGTCGCGCCGTCAAGGTTGCCTTTCAGGCTGTCCGCAAGCCCATCGAGGGCACGATCCTCACGGTCCTGCGCGATGTCTCGACCAAGGCCGACGAGTATGAGAAGAAGAAGTTCTCGGCCGAGGATGCGCTCGATGCTATCGTCGTCGAGGCGTATCAGTCCGTCGCCCGCACGCCCGACCTGCTGCCCGTTCTGAAGGAGAACGGCGTGGTCGACTCCGGCGCCTTTGGATTTGCCATTTTCCTCGAGAACTTTGTTGCCGCCGCGCTTGGTCGCAGCACCGTTGTCGAGGATTTCTCCGCTACGTTTGACTCCGCCGGCTCTGCCCGCGATGCCGCTCTTGGCCGTGTTGAGATCGAGGCTAACGACGACTGGGAGGGCTCGGAGTTCCGCTACTGCAACGAGTTCCTCTTTAAGGCCGACGCCCCGTTTGACGAGGACGAGTGCCTTAAGTTCCTAGGCTCCATGGGCGACTGTGAGCTGCTCGTGGGCGCCTATCCCGACTACAAGATCCATGTGCACTCCAACACCCCCAACCTGGTGCTCGAGCACATGCTGCAGCTCGGTCAGATCTATGAGGTCTTTATCCACAACATGGAGATGGAGGCCCACGACCGTACCGCTAAGATTCACGAGGACCAGGAGAAGGCCGCCGAGCCCGCCAAGGCCTTGGGCTTTGTCGCCGTTGCCGCCGGTTCCGGCGAGGCAGATATCCTCAAGTCCCTCGGCGTTGACGTGATCGTCTCGGGTGGCCAGACCATGAACCCCTCGACCGCCGACCTGCTGGGCGCCGTTGACCAGGTCAACGCGACCTCGGTTATCATTCTGCCCAACAACGGCAACATCCGCATGGCCGCTGAGGCCGCTGCCTCAGCCTGCACCGACAAGAAGGTCGCCGTCGTTCCCACCAAGACCGTTCCGCAGGCCTTCTCCGCGCTGTTCGCCGTCCTGCCCGATTCCGAGCTCGAGGACGCCGTCGCCGCCATGGTCGACGCCATCAGCGAGGTCCGCGATGGCGAGGTCACCCGCGCCGTGCGCGATTCCAGCGCCTCTGACGGCTCTCCGATTCACTCCGGTGATGTCATGGGCATCATTGCCGGCTCCATCGATGTGGTCGGCTCCGACGTGAAGCAGGTCACGCTCGATTGCATCAACCGCATGCAGGAGGAAGAGGAGGGTGACGCGCTGACGATTCTGGCCGGCGAGGAGCTGTCCGATGAGGCCTTCCAGGAGATCGTCGACGCTATCGAGGAGGCTCAGCCCGATCTGGAGATCGACGCCCATCGTGGCGAGCAGCCGCTCTATCCCGTAATCTTCTCAATCGAGTAGGCATCTGCCCATGTCCGAGCTCTGCTCCGTGCCGCGCGTCTCGGAGCGCTTTGCCCAGAGCAATGCGCTCGACGAGGATATCGCGCGACTCAAATTTGTTTCGGGTAAACGTGAGGAGGCCCTTCGCCGTCTGGGAATTCGGACGGTGGGGGACCTCCTTCTCCATATCCCTCATCGATACCTCGACTTTACCCGTTCGTGGTCCATCGAGATGGCGCCCATCGGTACCGTGTGCACCATCATCGCCACGGTCGACCGTATCGTCCGAAAGCAGCCGCGTCCGCGCATGCAGGTGACCGAAGTCTCACTCGTTGACGAGACGGGCGTGCTGCAGGTCGCCTTTTTCCGCCAGCCCTGGATTGCCCAGCAGCTTAAGCAGGGCGACCGCCTGGCCGTGATGGGTAAGGTCGAGTTTGCCTACGGTTTTAAGCAGATGGCCTCGCCGCACTTTGAAAAGCTCGATGACGGGCGTGCTGCGGGTACCATTTTGCCGGTCCATTATGTGAGTGACGGCGTGAGCCAGGCATGGATGCGCCGCATCGTAAGCGGCGCGCTCGAGGTCGTCGGCAATCCCTTCGACCCGATTCCCGCACGCTTGCGCGTCAAGCGTCGCCTGATGAGCAATGCCCGCGCGCTTCGATCGATCCACTTTCCCTCGAGCATGGCAGAGCGCGATATCGCGCGCGCACGGCTTGCCTACGAGGAGTGCCTCTACCTGCAGCTGGCACTGCGCCTGCGCAACGACGGCAGCCTGGTCGAAGTCGTTCCCTACGCCCACACCGCGGGCGAGCACCTGGCCGCGCTCAAGCAAGCCCTGCCGTTTTCGCTGAGCGACGAGCAGGAGGCCGCGTTCCAAGATATCCTGCGCGATATGTGCGATGGCGGGCGCGTTATGAACCGCCTGCTGCTGGGCGATGTCGGTACTGGTAAGACCGCCGTTGCCGCTTGCGCGCTGGCAGTGGCTGCCGATAGCGGCACGCAGGCCTGCGTTATGGCGCCCACTGGCGTTCTGGCGCGCCAATATGCCGATAAGACCGGCCCCTTGCTCTCGCAGGCCGGCATGTCCTGGGCGCTCCTGACGGGTGCCACGCCGGCGGCCGAGCGCGAGCAGATCCATACGCAGCTGGAATCGGGCGAGCTCGACGTCCTCTTTGGTACCCATGCGGTCCTTTCGGATGACGTGGCGTTTAAGCACCTGTCGCTTGTCGTCATCGACGAGCAGCACCGCTTTGGTGTGGGCCAGCGCAATGCCCTGCGCGCCAAGGGCCCTGGTGCGGACCTGCTCGTTATGACGGCGACGCCGATCCCGCGTACGTTGGCGCTCTCGGTCTATGGCGACCTGGACACGAGCATCATTCGCCATCGGCCTGTTCCGGGGGCAGGCGTTACGACACGCGTGCTCACCGAGTCGAGCCGTGACTTGGCCTACGGCGCCATCCGCGTGGCGCATGAAAAGGGCCAGCAGGCCTATGTGATCTGCCCCCTCGTGGAGCCGAGTGACTCGGCCGATGAGCTGGAAGACGTGCCCGGTATTGCCCGCGACGATGAGGGCCGCGTAACCGTCCCCGTGCCGCTGCACGATACGGCAACCGAGCTCGACCGCCTGCGCCTGGCGTTGCCGGGACTTACCATCGAGCGCCTTCACGGCCGCATGCCGGCGGGGGAGAAGGACCGCGTGATCGATGCCTTCAAGCGCGGCGAGATCGACGTGCTCGTATCGACCACGGTGGTCGAGGTGGGTGTCGACGTGCCCAACGCCACCGTCATGGTCATCGAGAACGGTGAGCGCTTTGGCTTGGCGGCCCTGCACCAGCTGCGCGGTCGCGTGGGCCGCGGCAGCGTGTCGGGCACGTGCCTGGTCATGACGCACTCCAAGGGCAACGGCGGCGCGTCGGCGGCGCAAGATCGTCTGCAATCGCTCGAAAAAACCTCGGATGGCTTTACGCTCGCCCAGATGGACCTGCGCCTGCGCCACGAGGGCGAAATCCTGGGGTACCGCCAGCACGGCGGTGTGACCCTGCGCTTTGTCGACCTGGATGCCGACGAGGAGCTGATCGAGTGGGCCCATTTGGACGCGATCGAGCTCTTGCGGTATGCTTGCACCCTTGACTCCGTGGCGACGCGTCCCCTGCGCGATGCGGTCGCCATGCGATATCGACACATTTTTAAGGAGGTCAGCGGAGGATGAGAATCATCGGCGGCGAATGGCGCGGTCGCAAGATCGAGGAGCCCCGTGGTCGCGATGTCACCCGCCCCACGACCGATCGTGTGCGCGAGGCATGCGCATCTATGGTCATGTCGGCATTCGATTTCGATTTGGACGAGGTTCGTGTGCTGGACGCCTTTGGCGGCTCCGGTGCCTTAGGGTTAGAGATGCTCTCTCGTGGGGCCCGCTCGCTCACGACGTTCGAGATCGATCGCAACGCCGCGCGGCTCATTACCAAGAATAACGAGTCGCTCTGCCGTGACCGTGCGCGCTGGCGCGTGGTGACGGGTGACGTGCTGGCGAGCGCCTTGCGCGGCCGCGTGCCGGGCGGCCCCTTTGATCTGGTCCTGCTCGACCCGCCCTATGCTTTTGGTGCCGAGCCGGTCGAGGAACTGCTGCAGAACCTGGCTCAGCAGGGTTTACTTGCACCTGGCGCTTACGCCTTGTTTGAGCATGCCGCCGCCGATGCGGGCGCGCATCCGGCAGGCTTTGAGACTGTACGTGAGAAGCGCTACGGCATTACCTCGGTCGACCTGCTTCGTTGGGTCGGCGATAACGATGGCGAGGGCGATAACGCCGGCACCGATGCTGACAACAACGATGCCACGACGTTTCAGGAGGATGCTCATGAGTGACACCATCAACCGCGTGATCGTCCCGGGCACCTTCGATCCCATCACGTTTGGCCATATCGATGTGATCCGCCGTGCCCGCCGCATCTTTCCCAGCGTGATCGTCGCTGTTGCCGAGTCGCAAGGTAAAAACGGTGTAGGCACCACGTTTATGCTCGATGAGCGCGTGGCGCTGGCCCGCGAGGCGCTCGGCGATATCGACGGCGTCGAGGTCCTGCCCTTCACTGGCCTGCTGGTCGACTTCGCACGTGAGCAGGGGGCGGGTGCCGTGGTCAAGGGCCTGCGCGCCATGACCGACTTTGAGTATGAGCTGCAGCAGGCCGACCTTAACTATCGCCTGGATAGCGAGCTGGAGTCCATTTTTGTCATGAGTGCGCCGCAGTACGGCTATATCTCGAGCTCGGTCGTTCGCCAGATCGCCTCGCTCGGCAGCGATGTATCGACGTTTGTCCCGTCCAACGTGGTCGAAGCGCTCAAACATCGCTTTTCGTGACGTTTCTTATTGCCTGGTGGCATGTGGTAAACTAGCACGATGATATGTTACCTATGAAAGGAGACCGGATGCCGGGCGAGAATTTTCCTGGCGATAGGATCGTCAGCTTGGTCGATGAGCTCGAAGGGCTGATCGAGGAAGCCAAGCCGCCTTTCGGCAAGAACGCTCAGTTCAAGGTCATCGACGCCGACGTGTTCTTCAACATCCTCGACGAGATCCGCATGAGCTATCCCGAGGAGTGGCAGAAGTCCCGCCGTATCCTTAAGGAGCGCGAGGAGCTTATGGCTTCCGCCGCCGCCCAGGCCGATTCCATCATCGCTGACGCTCAGCAGCAGGCCCTCACCATTGCCGGGGAGCAGGAGATCGTCCGCCTTGCGCAGCAGCAGGCCGACGACATCCGCGATCGTGCCCAGCAGTACGAGCGCGAGACGCGTTATGCTGCCGAGGACTACGCAGAGCAGGTCTTTACGCACCTGGAGGAGAACCTCAAGAGCCTGACCGGCACCGTTACCCGTTGCCGTCAGCAGCTCAACGAGGGTGCCGCCCAACAGAATGGTCAGTGGTAATGGCTGAGTTCCCGAGCGTTACCGTCGATCTTTCCGAGCAGCTCGAGTTTCCCGGAGATTCGTATCCGCTGACCGGTAAGGTCGATGTCGCCACCTACACGGTGGGCGAGAAGGAGTACCAGCTTCAGGACGGCATCGACTACGACGTTGTCTTTACCAATGCAGGTACCGGTGTCTTGCTCACGGGCATGGTCCGCGCGCACGCCACCGGCGAGTGCGACCGTTGCCTGGAGCCCGCCTCGTTTGATATCGCCGGCGAGATCGAGGAGTTCTACCTCTTTGAGGAGCCCGAGGATCCCGAGGCCTATGAAGACGGCTACGAGTTGCTGGGCGAGGATCGCATCGTCGATCTGGGCGAGCCCATCAATGACGCGGTCGTCATGGACACGCCGTTCGTTGTCCTGTGCAAGCCCGATTGCCGCGGCCTTTGCCCCACCTGCGGCATCAATCTCAACGTCGAGCAATGCGATTGCGCCGCCAAGGCGGAGGCCGAATGGGCCGCTGCCACGGAAAATCCATTTGCAGCATTGAAGAATCTCAAGCTTGACGAGTAAAACTGTGGTAGTATCGCTACTTGCGCGTAATCGCCACACTGGATAGTTCATAAGGAAGGTCACTATGCCCGTACCTAAACAAAAGCAGGGTCGTATCCGCACCCATACCCGTCGTTCCGCCAACATGAAGATCACGGCTGCGGCTCAGTCCACGTGCCCCCGTTGCGGTGCTGTTAAGCTCCCGCACCACGTGTGCCCCAGCTGCGGTTTCTACAAGGACCGCGAGGTTATCGTTACCGAGTAACGGTATACTCTGGATGCGATGCCGTTCCAACTGGAACCACAATGGCCGGCTCAATGAGTCGGCCATTTTTGTATAAGGAGCATATGAAATGAGTAACGTTCGCGTTTGTGTAGACGTTGTGGGCGGAGACGAGAGACCTCAGGTTGTTCTCGATGGTATCGAGGCTGCACTTGCCGCCGATCCCGATATCGAGGTCTTGGCCGTCGGTCCTGCCGAAATCGTCAACCCCTTTGCCGCCGCGCATGCCCGCGTGGAGGCCTTGGAGGCCCCCGATGTCATCAGCATGGAGGATGATCCCATCCGCGCCGTGATGACCAAGCGCAAGTCCTCGATCGTGCTTGCGTGCCGTGCCATTAAGAAGGGCAATGCGGACGCGTTTTTCTCGGCCGGCTCGACCGGTGCCATGACCGCTGCCGCCACGGCTTACGTCACGCCGTTTAGGTATTTGGCAGAGGGCAAGAAGCAGCCGGTCCGTCCGTGCCTGACCAACGCGCTACCCAATCGCGCCGGCGGCCTGACAGTGCTGTGCGATATGGGTGCCAATCCCGATGTCACGGTGGACGATATGGTGCGCTTCGCCCAGATGGGCGCGGCCTATGCTCGCGTGGTTTTGGGCATTGAGCATCCTCGCGTTGGCCTGCTTGCCAACGGCACCGAGGACGAGAAGGGCTCCAACTTCACCAAGGCGTGCTTCCCGGCCATGAAGGCCGCGGTTCCCGGCTTTGTGGGCAACTGCGAAGGCACCGACCTCACCTCGGGCAATTTCGATGTCGTTGTTGCCGACGGCATGTCGGGTAATATCGCTCTCAAGGCTACCGAGGGCGCTGCCAAGTTTTTGCTACAGGAGCTCAAGGGCGCCTTTATGGCCTCGCTCGGCACCAAGATCGCCGCTCTGCTCATCAAAAAGCAGATGCGCGAGATTAAGGCCAAGCTCTCTGGTGATGCCAAGGGCGGCGCGATTCTTTTGGGCCTGCGTGGCGTGGTCCTGATCGGCCATGGCGCCACCTCGGTCGAGGCTGTTAAAAACGGTACGCTCGCGGCGGCTGAAGCCGTGCGCGCGGGGCTGGTCGAGAACGTCGCCAACTCCATGGACGGCATCGTTTTGTAAGAGCGAGTTAGAGCGCTGTTATGTGCCTCGCGGCCTGCTTCGTGGGGTAGAATCAGAACCGTGTCTTGGTACCGCCCGGGCGGTACCATTCTTTTGGTATTCATGCACTATGAGAGGAAGCGCTATGGACCGCTCCGAAATCTTCGACAAGATCGCCGAGGTCGCTGCTGACGTTCTGGGCGTCGATGTTGCCGAAATTAGCGATGAGACCACCTTTGACGACCTCGATGCCAACTCGCTCGAGCGCCTGCAGCTGGTTACGGCTATCGAGGACGAGTTCAACCTCGAGATCGATGACGAGACCCTGCTCTCGCTCAACTCTGTCGCCGACGCCGTCGACGCTATCGAAAACGCCAGGGAGGCCTAGGTCTTGGCTTTGTCTGAACGACTTACGCGCGCCCAGGAAATTCTGGGCCACGAGTTCAATAATAAGGTGCTGCTGCGCGCGGCCCTTACGCATCCCTCGGCAGTCGAGGGCCAGCCGGTTTCTGCCAGCTATGAGCGCCTTGAGTTCTTGGGCGATTCCATTTTGGGCGCTGTGGTCGCACGCTCCCTGTTTGAGTCCTATCCGGAGTTTGACGAGGGCAAGCTCACGCGCCTGAAGGTGTCGCTTGTCTCGGGCGCTACGCTGTCCGAGGTTTCTCACGAGCTGGGCATCGACGACATCATCATCTTTGGTGCTTCCGAGACCGGTACCGGTGCGCGCGGTCTGCATTCGGCGCTCGAGAACGTCTATGAGTCGCTCGTGGGCGCGCTGTACCTGGATGCCGGCTGGGATGCCGCGGCAGAGTTCATTCACCGTACGCTTAAGCCGCATTTGGCTTCCGAGCGTGCCGAGCATCCTGCGAACCCCAAGTCGTTTTTGCAGGAGTGTGTGCAAGCCGACGGTCACGAACCCCCGGCGTACAAGCTCGTTGGCTCCGAGGGCCCGGCGCATGCGCCCACCTTTACCGCCGTGGTGTTGATCGATGGCATTCGCCAGGGTCGCGGCTCCGGCTCCTCAAAGAAGGAAGCCGAGGGAGCCGCTGCACTCGAGGCACTTGACCGCATGGGCTACACCACCAACGGCGTGATTCTCAACAAGAAGCCTGTTTAAGCGAGGAACCGTGTATCTCAAGTCCCTCACGCTCAAAGGGTTCAAGTCGTTTGCCGACCGCGCCCATATGACGTTTGAGCCGGGCCTGACCGTCATCGTCGGTCCCAACGGCTCGGGAAAATCGAACATCTCCGACTCCATCCTGTGGGTCCTGGGTGAGCAGAGCGCCAAGCAGCTGCGCGGCCAGGCCATGGAGGATGTCATCTTCTCGGGCTCGTCAGCGCGCAAGCCGGTGGGTGTTGCCGAGGTCACGCTGGTGCTCGATAACTCGGACCATATGCTGCCCGTCGATTTTGACGAGGTCGCCATCACCCGTCGCATGTATCGCTCGGGCGAAAGCGAGTACCTCATCAACTCGAGTCCGTGCCGTCTGATGGACATTCAGGACATCCTGCACGATTCGGGCCTGGGCAAGGATACGCATTCCATCATCAGCCAGGGCAAGCTCGACGCCATTTTGCAGAGCCGCCCCGAGGAGCGCCGCGCTCTCATCGAGGAGGCCGCCGGCATCTCCAAGCACAAGCGCCGCAAGGAGCGTGCGCTCAAAAAGATTAAGTCGATGGACGAGCATCTGACGCGTGCTCGCGACATCAATAAGGAAATCGCCCGTCAGCTGCGACCGTTGGAGCGTCAGGTCGATCGCGCGCGCAAGTACAAAGAGCTGTCCTCGCGCGCGAACGAGCTTACGCAGATGTTGGCCGTCGATGAGCTGCGTTCGCTGCAGTCGCAGTGGAACGACCTGGAGAGCCGCTCCAAGGAGGGCGCGGCCGAGCTTGAGCTTGCGCAGTACCGCTTGGGCGAAAAGGAGCGCGAGCTCGAGAAGCTCCAGGTCATGCTCGAGGAAAAGGGCCTGTTTGTGGGCGACCTGGGCGAGCAGCGCCGTCATATGCAAGATGTGGTCGGCCGCATTAACTCCGACATGCGCCTGCTCGAGGAAAAGGGCCACAACATGGTGTCGCGCCTGTCTGACATGCGCGGGCAGATTTCGAGCTCCGAGCATCAGCGACGTCGCGTGGTCGAGGAGCTCGAGGACGCGCATGCGCAGCTTGAGGAAGTGACCGGTGCGCACATGCAGGCCCAGGAGGACGTCGACGCCGCTGGTCCTGCCGCTGCTGAGCTCCACGAGCGGCGCGTGGCGCTCGACAATCAGATTTCGCAGCTTACGCGTGAGCAACGCGATGTGCAGCGCGTGGCCGATAACGCCGCGCTCGAGCTCGCCAAGGTGAAGGACTCGCTGAGCAATGCCGAGGTCGAGGACAACATGTATGCCTCGCGCCTGGAGCAGATTGACGAGCAGCTCGAGGAGGTCATGGCCTCGCTCGAGAGCCGTCGCGACCGCGCCGAGGAGCTTGAGGGCGCTCTTGAGGAAGCGCGCCAGGCTCAGGTCGATGCGCGTGAGGCCACCGAGACGGCACGCGCGGCCCTGAAGGACCTGCGTGCCCGCGAGAGCGAGGCACGCAACAAGTTATCCGAGGTGCGCTCGGAGCTTGCCAGCCAAAAGAAACTCGATGCCCGCATGGCCGACAGCTCTCCGCTCGTGAGCCGTCTGGTGGGTGCGCTGGGCGACGATGTCTTGGGTCGTCTGGGCGACGTGCTGGAGGCCCCGCGCGAGCTTGAGGGCCTGGTTGAGCAATTGCTCGCCGGCGATATCGATGCGCTGCTGTTTGATGACGCCGCCACGCTTGAGCGTGCCGGTCGTGCGGCTCTGGACCAAAAGAAGGCCTCGGGCGAGGCACTGCTGGTGGCGCGCGGCGTGAGCGGCTCTACCGCCGCTGAGGGCGCTGCCGGTACCCGTCTGGTTGATCGTCTGTCCGTGCGCGCAGGCTACGGACCCGTCGTCGAGGCGCTGCTCGGCGGCTATTACGTGGTCGATGACTTGGCTGCCGCGCTGTTGGCGCCGGTCGTTGACGGTGTGACCTATGTGACTCCCGATGGCGCCCGCGTAAGCTGTGGCGGCCTGGTGCGCGTGGGCCTCGATGCTGGCGAGGCCTCGGGTGCTCTGGAGCGTAAGCGTCGCATTCGCGAGCTGGAGGGGCTTGAGCCCGATCTGGCTGCCGTGTTTGAGCATGTGTCGGATCAGGTCGTCGAGGCCAATGCGGCCGTTGAGGAAGCGCGTGCCGCTGAGGGCGATGCCGCCGGCGAGATCGCCCGTCTTGAGGGCGAGCGCCGCTCGCTGCTTTCCGAGATCGGCCGCTTGGAGCAAAGCGCCAACAATGCCGAGGTCGAGCGCGTGCGCATCTCCAAGCGCCGCGAGCAGGCCTCCGAAGCCGTTCGCGCTGCGCGCCCGCGCGTTGACGAGCTCACCCGTTCGCGTGACGAGGCCCGCGCGCAGGCAAGCGATCTGGGCTTGCAGATTGCCGAGGCCAACGACGAACTCGACCGCGTTCGCCGTGACGATTCCGAGGCTGCCGGCAAGCTCGCCGACGCCAAGGTTCGCCTAGCCCAGACGAGCGAACGCTTGCGTTCGCTGAAGGGCCGCGTGCCCGACCTGGAGCATCGTCTTGAGGGCATCGACCGTCGTATCCGCGGAACACGCCAGGCCTCGCGCTCGCTCGAGCTGCTGCGCCTGCGCGTCGACCCCATGCACGAGCGTTATTCGGCCCTGCTGGAGCGCGCGTCGGATTGGGCAGCGCGCCTGCGTGACCAGGCCTCTCTGGAAGAGGCGGACTCCGCTTCGCTCAAGAAGACCATCGAGGATGCCAAGGCAGAGGTTGCCCGCGCTAAGGAGCGGGTCGATACCGCCTCCGCCACGCAAAACGAGTTCAAGGTCGCACGTGGCAAGCTCGAGGTGCAGGTAGAGGCCGCCATTAAGGCCATTACCGCCGATGGCACCACGGTACTCGAGGAAGCGCTCATGCTTCCGGCACCCACGGACCGCGATGCCGCCGAGCGCGAACTCAACCAGCTTGTGCGCCAGATCAACAACCTTGGTCCCGTTAACCAAGTTGCCATGGAGGAGTACGAGCAGCTCAAGCGCCGCGCCGACTACATCGAGGAGCAGCTGGCCGATCTGGAGTGCGCGCGCAAGGCGCTCACCAAGATCACGGTGGCCATTGATCGCAAGATGCGGAAGGCCTTCCTGGTGACGTTTGAGAAGGTCGATGCGAACTTCCGCGAGATCTTCGCCATGCTGTTCCCGGGTGGCCAGGCTCATCTGGAGATGACCGATCCCGAGCATCCTGCCGAGACGGGTATTGAGGTCGTGGCGCAGCCGCGCGGCAAGCGCATCACCAAGATGATGCCTGTCTCTTATACACATCTGACGCTG
>CABSMZ010000038.1 GCA_902478875.1 uncultured Collinsella sp. | reverse complement strand
AGACGGTTTAGCCCGCTAGATGTTACAGATCGAGACAGGAGATTCTAGTCGCAGGCGATGTCGAGGTTTTGCCGGTGAAGTCTACGTGACCGCCTTCGCTCAGCAACTCATTTGACTGAATAGGGAAAAAAGGAAAAAATAGGAAAAAAAGGAAAGGAGACTTATGACTGAAACCATCTTCTCCCCCTCATTTGGAAATCGCCCGTCCTATCTGGTGGGGCGCGGGAACGTGATTTCGACATTCATCTCCGGTCTTGAGCAGGAGCCGGGCAATCGCGACCGAGCCATGCTCATGCTTGGACAGCGAGGCAGCGGCAAGACGGTTCTTCTGTGGGAACTTGCCGACCGCGCACGCAAGCTCGGCTTTGTTGTCGCCACGCCCACCGTAGCCTCCGAGGATATGCTTGAGCGCATTGTTGAGAAGATCCAGGAAGCAGGCGAGCCTTACGTCAATAAACGCCGCCTTCCCAAGCTCACGAGCGGCAGTCTAAGTGTTTTTGGGTTCTCGGCAGGCCTCGAGTTCACACGAGACGTGCAGGAGACCAAGAGCTTTCAGTTCAAACTCACACAGCTCGCGCGCAAACTGACTGAGCAGGGACACGGCATCCTCATCCTCATCGATGAGCTCCAGGCCAATTCACCCGAGATCAGACAGCTCGTCACCGCCTATCAAGAGCTGGTCGGCGAACGGCTCAACGTCGCGCTTGTTATGGCAGGGCTCCCGGGAGCAGTCTCCGCGACACTCAACGACCGCGTACTGACATTTCTCAACCGCGCACGCAAAGTCACGCTCGAACCGCTTTCAGTCGGAGATGTCGATGCCTATTATCAGCGGGCTTTCGAAGAGCTCGACCTTGATATTCCAGGCGATCTTCGCCTCCGCGCCGCTCGCGCAACCCAAGGCTCCCCTTATATGCTGCAGCTGATCGGCTATAACATCGCCAATCGCTGCAAGGGTGGAGAGCGCGCAGCGCAAGGGCAAATCGACGGAGCCATCGAAGCTTCGAAGGTCGACTTCGAAAACGATGTTTGCGAAACGACGCTCGCCGCGTTATCGGACCAAGACGTCGCATTTCTCTCCGCAATGACTGATGACGAAGACGCTGTGTCTCGCATTTCTGATGTTGCGAAGCGCATGTCAGTCACACCCGACTATGCGCAAAAGTATCGCCGGCGCCTCATCGACGCCGGCGTTATCGAACAGGCGCGCCGCGGTTACGTGCGCTTCGCCGTACCATATATGGCGGACTACCTGCGCAGCCAGCTCTAGGCAGCCACCACAATGGGGGGTGTTCCTATAGTTTTGTCAACTGGGCAATGCTGTTTTCGAGATTGAATCGCGACATGCTAACGCCAGGCCTTTCGGCCGATGGGCTCCAATCTGTTCGGAGCGCTTCGACTAGGCGGCGTAGGGCACCCTGTCCCGCATGATCGCGTAGATGACCTTCAGCCTCTTTCGTGCCAGCGCCTTGAGCGCCTTGCCGTGCGGCATGCCCCGCTCTCGGCACCTAGCGTAGTAATCGCCCCATCTTCCCTCTGTCCGGGTAAGGCAGTTGCACGAGAATATGAGCAGGTTCTTCAGCCTCTTGTTGCCTTGGCGCGATACCGTCACCGAGGAAATCGAGGTCCCCGACTGGCGGTTGCGCGGCGCCAGGCCGCAGTACGACGCGAGCCTGTCATGGCTTGGGAAGTCTTCGATATCTATGGAGATCGCGAGCTCGGAAGCGGTTTTGGGGCCGATCCCCGGCACCGTCAGGAGGCATCGGTAGGTATCGTCGCCCTCGAGGAGGGCGGATATCTCCGCCGTGATCACATCGATCTCCGCCGAGTTCTCGGAGATCCTGCGCGCGAGCAGCCTCACCGCCCGGTCCTCGGCGGCGATGGCCGCCGCGTCCGGCCTTGTCGAGGAGGCCGTCGAGCGGACGAGGGCCTCGATCTTGCCGCGCGCCGCCCCGCGCGTGAGCGCCGCCGCCCTGCGGGGCCCGGCGTCGGCCACCGACCAGGCCCCGCCGAGGGATGCCATGAGCCTCAGCTGGGGACCGTCGGACAGGTCGACCAACGCCTCGAAGGCGGGGCACGATTCCAGCAGGATGCTGCGCAGCCGATTCTTGCTCCTGGTGTTTTCGCAGTTCAGGAAGTTTCTCTGGGCGGCCAGCGCCCTCGCCGCCGCGACCGTCGGGCCCGGATCCCTGACCGGCAGGAGTGCGTCGGGGATGCCCAGCGCCGTCTTCGCGATGACCATTGCGTCCCGCTCGTCGGTCTTGGCGTCGCCGGCGAAGAGCCTGGCGGCCCCGTGTGCCGCGAGTCCCGGCAGGTACGCCGCCGACATCCCGGCCGCCTTGGCGCGGGCGAGCGCGAGGGCGCCTATGTTGCGCGACTGGTCGACAACCACGAGCGCGTCGGGGAAGCGGCCGAACAGCGAGTCCAGATCGCCCTCCCTGTTCGCGACGGGGGCGCTCAGCAGTATCTCGCCGTCCCGGGTCGCGACGCATGCCCAATGGGACAATTTCCCGACATCGAGCCCGATGACGGCTTCCGGCATTCTAGGTGGTGCCACGGTGTTATCCTCCAATCGGTAGGCCGATCGGAACCCCTCCCTGCGACACCCACATTACCTGGCCGTGGCGCTTGCACCCGGCAGTTTCCTATCAGTCGTCCGGAGCGGCGAGCGCCCCCGGTGGCAACACCCCCCGGGCCCTCTACGGGGCAGGGGCAGACGGCCATCCGGAGGCGCCCGATCGGCGGCCCCTCGGGGCTTGCCCGTATCGTAGGCAATGCGCCGAATGCTCGCCATCGAAATTTATCGGTGGCCCACTTCAGACTGTAATGGGCAGGCGCCTTTGTGGCGGTTTGGGCCCGTTTGTCTCGATCTGTAACAGTTAGGCAGCCAAAACCGGGCCTGGTGTTACAGGTCGAGATTTTCGGGCGGGCCCCTGCGGTTTGTCTAAATCTGCAACAGGTAGAGACGGTTTAGCCCGCTAGATGTTACAGATCGAGACAGGAGATTCTAGTCGCAGGTGATGTCGAGGTTTTTGCCGACGAGGCCCACGTAGCCGCCTTCGGCTGCCTTGGGGCTGTCGGCGTGGCAGAGGACCCACTTGTCGGCCTTCCAGTAGCAGTAGCTGTCACCGGCGGCAGGCATGTCGGCTGCAGCCTCGGGGCGCGGGCCATTGGTGCCCGCCGGCAGCGCCACCATCACCTGGAAGCCACCGTCGTCGACCATGCAGGGCGTGTAGTGGAGCGTGGTGTTGAAGACCTCAACGACCTTGCCCGCCGGCACGCGGAACGCCTTAACGCACGCGGTGTCAAGCTTGCCGTCCTCGATCTCCCAGCGATGCGCCACGAGCAGGATAAAGTCGCGGGCGCCCAGGTTAAACTCGCTGGCGCGGTGATACTCCAGGCAGTTGAGGCGTGTGTTGTGCCCGTTGCACCAGCCGAGCTGGAAGGGGCGGCCGCCGTACATGAGAAAGCCCAGCTTATCGGCATCCTTGACGCCCTCGAGCTCCGGCGCGCTTGCTACGTACTTACTGCCCTCGGGGATGGGCGTGGCAGAGAGCGCCTCGATGAGCGGAGCGGTCAGGTTGGACGGAACGTCGTTCCACACGCAGCCATAAGATTTGAACTCGTGATCTGATACAGAGTAGATATGCATGTTCGCTCCTGTTCGTTTATGTGACAGTACGAACATTCTAGAACATCATTCATCCACGACCACGTTCAATACCGAAAACATTGCATGACGAAATCACCCGCTCAAAAAGCGACATGCAGTTTCCTAGTCGAGATAATCTTTAAGAAACTCAATAACGCTCATACACCAGTAGTCGGTCTCCGGCGCATGGGGCTTCATCAATGCGTGCCCCCCTTCTGAATACATGACTCCCTCATGGTGTACTCCAGCTGCATCCAGAGCATCGACCATCTTTTCATAATTGTCGGGCGATACAATATCATCGTCAGCGCATTGCCAAAGATATGTCGGAGGATACTGCTCCCACACATGCTGATTAATACAGAAATCATCGAGCGAGTCGCGACCAGCCCCGCCGCACACCGAATCAAGAAATCTATTGTCTGATGCGTTCTCAAAGCCATGAAGATCAATCGGTGCATAACACAGGGCCAAGGCTTTTGGCGCCTCGCATCCGTAGGACGCAAATCCCTTGTTGTCCGTCCCCCACTCGGCAGTTAAATGCGCACCAGCAGAAAAGCCGATAACTGCATAACTTTTTGCGACATTAAATTTCGCTGAATTCTCCAGGACAAAACGGACGGCTCGATTTAAATCGTCGATTGGGCGCGGCATCAAAGGCTCGACCCTCACCCTGTATGACAGCACGAACACGTTATAGCCCGCATCGTTGAGCTCGGGGGCAACGGGAAAGCCTTCCACTTGATGACAAACGCTCTGATAACCTCCGCCCGAAACCGCAATGATAAAGGGAGCCCTAGGTCTCCCGGGAAAGAAGAACAGTTTCGTATTGCGCCGAGTCGGATCACGGATGCAGTCGGCTTCATCCCAAATATCGTAGGCAACCTGCCTCCCGTCATCCACGAGCTCGACAATTCGATTCAATCCACGCAAAACGCGAGCAGTTTCATATGGATTAGCATCAGAATTCATATGAGACACAATGGGTTTATTCCACATGCGCTCCCAAGTTGAAGGCCGGCAAAGCATAAGGTGCTCGCCAAAGCCAGCGAACTCAGGAAGGAGCGCGATTTCGCCAAACGTCATATCGGCAGTAATTGTCATAGCTAGTCACTCCAAAAATGAGGGTGGGCTCGCGTGAATCAACGGCAAGCCCACCACATGCAATCTGCCGCGGGGTTTTCGGCAGCTTACATCCCGAATAATTGTCTACTCCACTACCGCCTCTTCATCAGGGCGATACAGGATGTAAACGAGAACGAAGTTAAGAATTAAACCGACGACATTGCAAAGAATTGCGCCGATGAGGCTGCTCATATCACCAGAAGGATCCATATAACCGGGGAAGCTAAAAATGCCGCTCGACGTCATAACGAACGTACAGGTGTTGAAAATCGCCGGGATAACAGCACTGATTGCTCCGGCGACCATGGAAGCGATAATGATCTTCTTGTGCTCCAAGATGATGCCGTACAGCGCCGGTTCCGTAATCCCGAAAAAGCCCGTAATGGCACAGCTGAACCCAAGACTCTTTTCACTCGGGTCCTTCGAGTGGAGGGCAAACGCCAAACAAGCGCCGACAACACCCATGCTGCAGCAGAGAAGTCCAAGGATAGGATCGGAGCCGACGGTCATAATATTGTTGATGGAAAGCACGATCAGGGCCCAATGGAGTCCAAGGGGGATCATAACGAGACCGAATATCGGCCCGAGAATAACGCCGCAAAGGACGGGGCTGAACTGATAGACCGCCAGCACTGCAGCCGCAAGCAAAGAGCTCGCCTGCTGAATAACGGGGCCGATCACAAGGAGCGAGACGGGGGCGGCAACAGCAACCGTCAGGAACGGGACGAGCGCAAATGCCACAACATCGGGAAGAACCGCCCGCAGCCACTTATTAAGAACGGATGCGAACCAAGCCGCCACGATAGCAGGAAACACCGTGGAGGAATAGCTCACCATTGTGAACTTCATGCCGAGCAAATCCAGCGCATCGCCCGCTCCGGCCGCAGCAACGAAAGTCGGATAAACCAGGATTGCGCCGAGTACCGCACCGATATATCGATCGGTTCCAAAGAACTGAGCAGCAGATGATCCGACAAGAACGGGCAGGAAATACATGCAGGCATTTCCCATGCCGTACAGCAGAGTGTATATTCCGCTCTCGGCGGAAACAGCACCCGCCGTCGTCAGAATGCTAAGGATGGCGTTTATCATTCCGCATGCGATCAAGGCAGGAAGAACGGGCATCATGATGCCGCTGATGAACTTCATTAGCTTTCCCAGAAAGCCCTTAGTCTCTCCTTCGCTTGCCTCGGAATCTCCGGCGTCAATCCCGGTTTCCTTGGCAACGATTTCATAGACCTTATCGACCTTAGGTCCCACAATCACCTGATATTGCCCCGCGGAATGGCGAATGTCGATCACGCCATCAATCGCCTTGACTTTTGCATCGTCTACGATGCTTTCGTCCTTAAGGTTGAACCTTAAACGAGTCATGCAGTGAGCTACAAATGTAACGTTGTCTGCGCCGCCCACCATCTCGAGAATCTCGGCAGCGAGCTTGGTTGTATCTGCCATAAATACCATTTCTCCCATGTTGAGTTTTATATGTAACCATCAGCAAAGCGCGCGCCTTTGCCAACTAATTACCTTGTTTTCGATGCAATTCGATTGATGTGCATCATGAGGTAGAGTCTTTCTTCGTCTATAAGTTCCCGCCCCGTCAGTCGGCTGAGAACAGAAGCAATATCATCGGCGCACATTGATGCCACCGGATATTCTTTTTTGAGCGAGAGGTACATCTTGCGGTTGTCGCTCACGATGCTTTCGCCAGAGTTCAACCTATTGAATAAGTACTGAAGATGGGTTGCGAACCTTGCGTAATCGAAACCTTCCCGATCAACTTGAATGCCAAGCCGATTTTCAACAGCAACGGTTGACTCCTCCAGAACACGATCGTAGATATCCGCGCTAAACTCTTTAACTACTTCGCATGAGTCCGAATCGGCCATGTTATTGATAAACGCCATGGCAATTCCAACTGCCTCATGAGCTGGAAGCCTAACGTTAAGACGTTTCCTGATTATCCTAAGTGCATACTCGCCGATTTTAAATTCGACGGGATATTGTTGGCGGACATCAAACGATAAAGGCATGCGGACAACGATATTTTGCTCTTTGCGCTTAACCGCATACGCGATATGGTCCGCAAGGATAAACGGCAAATTAGGGCTCACCTCATAAGGCAGCAAACCTGTCGACATATCAATAACATCCGAGGTAAGCTCGAGAAGCTCGTCGGGGACCTCGTCAACGAGAGCGATGTAGCGAGAGCTAACGTTATAAAACGTTCGTTGAATCTCCGAAAGAGGGACCTCGTCTCCGACATTCTTGAACCCCAGACCACGGCCGAATGCAACCAACTGTCTGCCATTTCCATCGACGCAGAGGACAGCGCTGGTATTAATTCGTTTAACAATTTCCATGTGCCCCCCTAAACAGAACAAGGCTCCCGAAGCAGAATCCGACAATCAATGTCAACAGATGCTGCTTCAGGAGCCTTGCCTGAATATCACTCTGAGAACTAGTTTAAGCGAGCTAGTGCTAATGACCTCGAATAAACACTTCTAAACAGTTAAACGGTCGATATCTCCGTGTGAACGGTTTGGAGGCAGAGGGCGGCCCTATGCCTGCTGATAGTGCAGGTGCTTCTCGTCGATATCGGCCAGATCGCGGTCGAGATAACGGTGCGCGAGCCAGTTTGCCATGGGGAGGTTCTGGTCCAGATAGTTACCGCACTCCTCGGGAGCGGCACCGGGGACATCGCCCTCAAAGCCGGCGACAAACTCGAACAGCTCACGCACGAGCGACAGAATCTCCTCGCTCGTCACCTCACCAAACACGACGAGGTAAAAGCCCGTGCGGCAGCCCATGGGGCCAAAGTAGACAATGCGGCTCGACCACTCGGCATAGTTGCGAAGGAACGTCGCGCCCAGGTGCTCGATGGTGTGGCACTCGGCCGTGTTCATGACCGGCTCCTTGTTGGGCGTGGTCAGGCGCAGGTCAAACGTGGTGACGGCGGCGCCGGTCGCCGGATCGCGGTCGATGCGGCTCACATACACGCCGGGCTCAAGCAGCAGATGGTCAACGGAAAAGCTCGCGATGCGCTCCATGGCAGATCCTCTCGATAGTCAAATTGGGACGGGCTCTTTTAGCTGGTTCGAATGGTCGCACCAATCATACCAGTCAAAAAAGCCCCATCCCAAATGAGCTGTCTGGACGCCGCGCAGCCGCCTAGGCCGTGTACGAGATAGTCGCGGCTACGGCGTGGCGCCAGCCGGCGATCTTTTTGGCGCGCTCGTCGGCGGGCATCGACGGCTCCACGATGCCGCGGGCGCCGTAGACGTCGACGACATCGCGCGTGTACATGCCCAGCGCAATACCGCAGGCCCAGGCCGCGCCCAGGCCGCTCATCTCGTCATTGCTCGCGATGCGGATGGGCGAGCCAACCAAGTCGCTCTCAAACTGCATCAGGTACGCGTCGCGCGTGGGACCGCCATCAACACGAAGCTCGGAAAGCGCCGCGCCCGAATCCTCGACCATCGCATCGATCACGTCGAAAATCTGGTAGGCGATCGACTCATCGGCCGCCTTTACGAATTCCGCGCGGCCCGTGGTGCGTGTCATGCCAAAGACGCAGCCCTCGGCATCGCTCGCCCAGTGCGGCGCGCCCAGGCCAGTGAACGCCGGCACAAAGTAGACGCGGCTCGCCGGATTGGCGGCGTAGCACAGGTCGGTGACTTCCTCGGGATTGTTGATGAGCTCCAGGTCGTCGCGTAGCCATGTCTTGACGGCGCCGGCGTAGCTCACGTTGCCCTCGAGCACGTACTCGGTCACACCGTCCATACGCCACGCAAGCGAGCTCGAAAGCCCGTGTGAGCTGGCAACAAACTCGTCGCCGACGTTCATCATGACCGAGCTGCCGGTGCCATAGGTCGCCTTGGCCATGCCGCGGCTGTGGCAGCCCTGCGCAAACAGGGCCGCATGGCTGTCGCCCAGCACGCCGTGCACCGGCACGGGAGCCGGCAAAAAGCCACCCAGGTCCGTTGTGCCAAACAGGCCGTCGGAATCGGTCACCTGCGGCAGGCAGGCCACGTCGACGCCAAAGGCCTCGCACACCGGCTCGCTCCAGCAGCCACGGCGCAGGTCGAAGAGCTGTGTGCGGCTGGCGTTGGACCAGTCGCAGCGGAACTCCGCGCCGCCCGTGAGCGTCCAGACCACCCAGGCGTCGATAGTGCCCAGACACAGCTCGCCCGCCGCCGCGGCCTCGGCTGCCGCGGGAACGTTCTCGAGGATCCAAGCCATCTTGCCCGCCGGATAGTAGGGCGAGAGCACCAGGCCCGTCGTGTCACGCACCAGCTCGGCCACGCCCTCGCGCGCGGCCAGCTCGTCGCACAGCTCGCGGGCGCGGGCGCACTGCCACACCACGGCGTCGCACAGCGGCTCGCCCGTCGTGCGCCTCCAGGCAACGGTAGTCTCGCGCTGGTTGGAAATACCGATGCCGGCGATGTCAGCCGGATCTACCCCAGTCTCCTCCACCACGGCGCGCGCCACGGCCAGCACGTTGGCGGCGATCTCGGCCGGATCATGACTCACCCAGCCGGCCTCGTTGACAATCTGGCGATGTGAGCGGTCGGCACGATGGATCAGATGGCCGCCCTCGTCCACCAGCAGCGCCTTAGTGCCCTGCGTGGACTGGTCGATACCGATGATGTAGCGGCCCATGGCCACCCCTTTCAAAATGAATGTGACAAAGGGACTGTCCCTTTGTCACATTCCAATTACTCTGCGGGCAGGAACTCGGCAACCGTCTTGGCAATGCCTTCGCCGGTGAGGCCGTAGTGCGCGAAGACCTCGGGGCTCGTGCCGGTGATGACCGGCGCGTCGGGCAGGCTCAGGCACTTGACCGGACGCGGGCAATGCTCGCCCACGACCTGCGCGACCATGGAACCCAGGCCGCCGAAGGGGCTGTGCTCCTCGACGGTCACGACAGCGCGCGTAGCCCCGGCGGCCTCGATCACGGCCTCGGTATCGAGCGGCTTGACGCAGTACATGTCGAGCACCGTTGCCGAGATGCCCTGCTCGGCCAGCAGGTCGGCGGCGTCCACGGCATGGCGGACCATCTCGCCGGTGGCGACAATCGTCACATCGGTGCCGCGACGCACCCAGGTGGCGCGGTCCATCTGGAACGGGCACTCGTCCTCGGTGTACACGTCCTCGACCGGGTTGCGGCCCACGCGGATGTAGGCCGGCTTGTTGTCGGCAACCAGGGCGCGCACGAGCTCGGCGGTCTGGAAGCGATCGCTCGGCAGATACACGCGCATGTTGGGAATCGCGCTCATGGCGGCGATATCCTGCGCGGAGTGATGGCTCATGCCCAAGGCGCCGTAGGAAACGCCGCCCGAAATGCCGATGAGCTTGACGTTGGTATTGGAGTACGAAACATCGACCTTGCACTGCTCATACGAGCGCGTGGTCACAAAGGACGCCGGCGAGGCGGCCCAGGCCTTCTTGCCGCACGAAGCCATGCCGGCGGCGATGCTCACCAGGTCCTGCTCGGCGATGCCGACCTCGACGGACTGCTGGGGATACTGATCGAAGAACGGCGTGAGCGATGCGGAGCCGCGGGAGTCGGAGCACAGGACGACGATGTCCTTATCGGTCTTGGCGGCCTCGAGCAGCGTGTCGCAGATAACCTTGCGGTTGGCGATCTTGTTAGCCATTGATGGCCTCCTTATGGGCAGCGAAATCGGCGATGATCTGGGCATATTCCTCGTCGTTGGGCAGGTGATGATGCCAGCCGGCCTTGTCCTCCATAACGGGCGAGCCATAGCCCTTCACCGTGTTGAGGATGATGACCGTAGGCTTTCCCTTAGTCTCGGCCGCAAGCGTCAGCGCGGCGTCGATGGCCTGGACGTCGTTGCCCGGAATGGAGAGCACGTTCCAACCGAAGGCGGCCCAGCGCTCCTCCTGCGAGTCCTGCTTCATGACGTCCTCGGTGCTGCCGCTAATCTGCAGGCGGTTGCGATCCACGAGCGCGCACAGGTTATCGAGCTGGTAGTTGCCGCCGCTCATGGCGCCCTCCCAGACCGAGCCCTCGGCAAGCTCGCCGTCGCCCATGATGGTGTAGACGCGGTAGTCGCGACCGTCCATCTTGCCGGCAAGCGCCATGCCCACGGCCACGGGCAGGCCATGGCCCAGCGAGCCCGAGTTCATCTCGATGCCCTTGAGTTTGTTGTTGGGGTGGCCGATGTAGGGGCTGCCGAACTTAGAGAAGCGGGCCTTGACGTCGTCGAGGTCCAGATAGCCCTCGTGGCAGAGCACCGCATAGTAGGCCTCCATGGCGTGGCCCTTGGAGAGTACAAAGCGATCGCGGTCGGGATCGTCGACGGTCTCGGGCGAAATGTTGAGGTGGTTGGCATAGAGGGTCATGAGGGCGTCGATCACCGACATGTCGCCGCCGATGTGGCCGCCGGCGCCAGCCATGATGATGTCGACGCAATCGCGGCGAAGGTCCCAACGCAGGGACTCAAGCTCTTCGATAGTTGCCATTTCTACTCTCCTCGCAGGTAAGCTTTGACGTCTTCTTCAATCGGGTCGTATAAGTCGGGGGCAATGCCGATGTACTTGCATGCCTCGTAGAGCACCGGCACCACGTTGGCGTGAATGGCGACGCAGTGGTGGATGTAGGGACCCTCGACGATCTTGGCCTCGAGGCGCTTGAGGTTGTCGACCTCGACCCACAGGTAGGTGCCCATGCCGGCCGGGCCGTCGATGCCGCGGGCGTTGCCCAGCAGCAGCGAGTACTCGCCGTTGTCGCCGTCAAAGCGGGCAAGGGTGAGGTCGCCGTGCTTGGCCTCGGCCGTCAGCGCGCCGGGGTGATCGAAGGCCAGCGGGTAGGTGAGCTTGGGCTTGACGGCCGCGCAGCTGCAGGGCCAGGGGCCGCAGTGCTGCAGCAGCTCGCCGTTCTCGTTATCGGGATGACGCACGGTCCAGTCGGCGAACATGCCGCGGTGACGGCCCAGGTCGGCGGCCTCGACCATCAGTGCGGTGATGGCGCCGTGAATATCGGTCTCGCATACGATGGGGATACCCATCTCGTTGAGGATGGCGTTGGCGGCGCAGGGCATAATGCCCAACTCGTCCTGCAGGGCGTTCCAGCACTGGATGGCACCGGCGTTGCAACCGTACTTCTCGACCAGGCGCTTCATGGCGATGGCAAGACCGGCAACCGCGGGAACCTTATCCTCGGGGATGCAAATCTCGAAGCTGTCGGCAATGTGGGCGAGCATGGCGGCCATGGCCTGCTCGTCGGCCTGGGCGTCGCGCACGGCCTGGACAAGCTCGGTCATGGGGATGGGCGAAAGCTGGATGTTGAACTTCTCGAGCAGCTCGCCCTCGTTGCACATGGTCGACCAGAAGTCGAACGGACGGGTGGCCATCTGCAGAATACGGGTGTGCTTGAAGGTCTTGACCACGTTGCACACGGCCAAAAAGTCCCAGACGCCGCGCTCGAACTCGGGATCGGTCAGGCGGCAGTTAGTCATGTAGGTGAAGGGAACCTGGAAGCGGCGCAGGACCTTGCCGGTGGCGAACAGGCCGCACTGGCTATCGCGCAGGCGGGTGCCGTCGGGCTCGGGGCGCTCGTCGCGCGGGCCCCACAGCAGCACGGGCAGACCGAGCTCGCGGGCAAGGCGGGCGCAGACGTACTCGGTACCAAAGTTGGCGTGGCAGAGCATGATGCCGTCGACGCCCTCGGCGCGGAACTTCTCGATGATAGGCGCGATATGGCTGTCGTCGAACAGCAGGCCCTCGTCGTTGATGTCGTCGATATCCACAATGTCGACGCCGATCTCGCGCAGGCGATCAGCCGTCAGACCGCGATACTTGATTGCGTCCGGCGCGCTAAAGATGCTGCGGCGCGTGGGCACGAAACCGAGCTTGATCTTATCCATGTATGTCCTCCCCTAATCACATATTCAGTAAACAGACGCATGTTTCGTTTTGTTCTGTTTACTAAATGTTTTACTCTTTTGTTTAGTAGTTTAGCGCGAAAGTCCCGTAAACGGTAGAGAAATCAGCCTAAACGGTATGTAAACAATCTGAACATACAAGGGCAACAAAAAGAGGGCCCCGTAGGACCCTCTCTCTTGGTAGCGTCATGTATGGTTGC